>NZ_JBFUAY010000001.1:0-274540 GCF_056406015.1 Rhizobium sp. P1_E1
GGATAGAGCCCGCCACCGCCGACCACCTGATCCTCGAAATTGATGCCGACGGCGCCGACCTCCACCAGCTTGGCGACGTTGGCGGCGGCCCCCTCAGGCTCGGCCGAATAGGCGCCTTCGAAATCGACAGAAAGCGGCAGATCGACGACAGCGGTGATGGATCTTGCCGTCTCGACCAGCACCGACATCGGCAGCTTTTCGCCGTCGGCATAACCATGGGCTGCGGCAACCGACCAGCTTCCTGTGGCAAGCGCCTTGGCGCCGGCATCGGTCACCGCCTTCGCCGTCCCGGCATCCCAGATATTGTAGAGAACAACCGGAGCGCCCTTGCGGTGCAATGCGCCGAATGCCTTGGCCTTTTCGTTCTGGTTCATGCTGTCTCCTCCATCTTTGCTTGCGTGCTGATCTTCTCTTCATGCCGCAGCAGCCATTGCTTGCGCCAGAGCCCCCCGCCATAGCCGGTCAACGAACCATCCGCGCCGAGGATGCGGTGGCAGGGCACGATGATGGCAAGCTGGTTGGCGCCGTTGGCGCGGCCGACGGCACGCACCACTTCAGGCCTTTCCATCTCCCTTGCAAGATCGCCATAGGCGCGCGTCTGGCCGGCAGGGATATCGATGAGCTTTGCCCAGACATGTTTTTCGAAGGGCGTGCCGCCGAGCGCCAATGGCGTCCTGAAGACCGTCAGCCGCCCTTCGAAATAATCCCGGATTTCGGCCTCGATCTGGTCGATCGCCGGCGTGCGGCCGATCGCAACCGAGGAGCGGACACGCTTCTGCAGCGCCTCGAGCTCGGTCGGCAGTGCCTTGCGATCGTGGAATTCGAGAAGGTGGAGATGCGTCTGGTCGGCAACGGCCACCATCGGTCCGAGCGGCGTCTCGAGCCAGTTGGCAAAGAGAAGTTCACGGTTCTGCGAGAGCGCCGGCGCCTTGCCGACGAGCCGCTGAAAAGCCGTCCGGAAACCACTTGGAGATTCATATCCCGCCTCAAGCTGCGCATCGATGACGCGTGCGCCATCGGCCAGTTGCCGGGCCGCTTCACCCAGCCGGCGATAACGGACGATATCGTGAAAGGTCATGCCGATCGCCCGCTTGAAGGCGCGACGCACGGTCGAGGGATCGTGTCCTCGGCGTACAAGCTCATCCTCGGTCCAGCGCAGCTGCGGCTCGCCGTCCAGTGCGGCAAGCAGCTCGTCGACGATTGGTTCCCTGCCCGGCTGCTCCAGCGGCCTGCAGCGCTGGCACGGGCGGAAGCCGGAATGCATGCAGGCGGCGATCGTGTCGAAAAAGATGGTATTTTCCCGCTTCGGCTTGCGCGCCGGGCAGGTCAGGCGACAGAAGATGCCTGTCGTCTTGACGCAGACATAGGCCTGACCCTCGTAATCGGCGCTGCGCGCGATCAGCGCATCATAGAGCGTATCATCATCGGGGCGTTCGAAAAGCATGACGCTTTCTAACATTCCGTACCTGCGCCGTCCGCCGAAAATCGGGCGTCTATTCTTTCTTGTCGATTTCCTTGCGGCAGCAGCCGTGCCATAAGACCGCCATGACCAAGATCGACCGCACGCCTGATAAAACCGATTTCGAGCACGTCACAGACTGGGTCTTCGACCTCGACAACACGCTCTATCCGCATCATGTCAATCTCTTCGCGCAGATCGACAAGAACATGACCGCCTATGTCGCGGCACTCCTGCAGATGGAGCGGGAAGAGGCGCGCAAGCTGCAGAAGCAATATTACCTCGACCATGGCACGACGCTGCAGGGCTTGATGATCCATCACGGCATCGACCCGAACGACTTCCTCGAGAAGGCACATGCGATCGACTACACGGCGCTGACGCCGCAGCCGGAACTCGGCGAGGCGATCAAGGCGCTGCCGGGGCGCAAGTTCATCTTCACCAATGGCAGCGTCAAGCATGCCGAAATGACGGCAGAGGCGCTCGGCATTCTCGATCATTTCGACGACATCTTCGATATCGTCGCTGCCGACTACGTGCCGAAGCCGGCGCAGGCGACCTACGACAAGTTCACGGCGCTGAAGCGGGTCGAAACCACCAAGGCCGCCATGTTCGAGGATCTACCGCGCAACCTGACGGTGCCGAAGGCGCTCGGCATGCAGACCGTGCTGCTCGTGCCGCGCAATCTGGAAGAGACGGTCGTTGAATGGTGGGAAAAGACCAGCGGCGAGGAGGATCATATCGATTTCGTCACCGACGATCTCGCCGCTTTTCTCCGCAAGATTATCGGCCTCGGCAAGGTTACCGGCTGACGGCTTTAGGTCTTTATTTGATGCATGTCGCTCTCCCAAAACCGCTGCACAGTTTTGGGCGACATGCATTAGATTACCAAGTTTTCACTCAGCTTACCGATGTTTAACTGGGTCTTCCGGGGCTGCGGCCATATCTTCTTTCGTGAGGGGACACCTTACGAAAGGCAAACACGATGTACCGCAACAAGCTGATACTGGCAGCGCTTTCCTCCACCCTCATCTTCGGTGCAACCGCCGGGGCAGGCTTTGCCGCACCCGGCGACGGGCCGCGCCAGCACGCCGGCATGCACGGTCCGGGGGCTGCTGCCTTCCGCGAAATCACCTATGTCCGCATGCTCAAGCAATTCGACGCGAACAAGGACGGGAAGGTCTCCAAGGACGAGGCAACGGCCGGCATCGACAAGCTCTTCGCCGCGATCGACACCAACAAGGACGGTTCGCTGACACCGGGCGAAATCCGTGAGTACCGGCAAACGCAGATGCAGGCGATGAGAGATCAGCGCAAGCAGGAGGCCGGCGAAAACAAGGATGCGAATGCCGCAGCCGCGACGCCAGACAATAACGACCAGGGACGGCCGCCGCGCGATCGTCACGGTGGTCGTGACGGAGATCGCTGGATGCGCCATGGCGGCAACATCATGCGTGCCTCGATCATGATGCACCGGGTCGACACGGACCAGAACGGCCAGATTTCCAAACAGGAAGCCGAAGCCGCCTTCGACAAGCTGTTCACCCGGATGGACCGCAACAAGGACGGTGTCATATCGATCGACGACATGCCGGACCGGCCGCTGCTCTAGAACAGGATTTTTAGGCCGGATCGGCCTAAAATCTCAATCCTGTTCTAAGTTAAAGAGTGAGAGCATGATGTCGTCCGAAAACCGCTCACACTTTTCGGCATCATGCTCTATCTCTTTGTTTTCACGCAATTCCGGACGCAAAACCGCTACGCACTTTTGCTGGAATTGCTCTAAGGCCGGACGACGACATGCCCTTGCCTTTCCCCGTCTCGACGGGGAGAGGCTCTGCAGCTTACCCCTCCGAAGCGCCTATTCGCGGTGTTCGTAGAAATTCTGGACGATCTTCCATGCCTCTTCCGCCGTATCGACGAAGCTGATCAGCTTGACGTCGTCGGGCGCAATCGTCCCGAATTCCGCCAATGCGTCGAAATTGATGATGCTCCGCCAGAACGCCTCCCCGAAAAGGATCAGCGGCAGGCGCTCCATGCGGCCGGTCTGGATCAGCGTCAGGCATTCGAAGAATTCGTCGAGCGTGCCGAAGCCGCCGGGAAAGACGGCGATCGCCTTGGCGCGCACCATGAAATGCATCTTGCGGATGGCAAAATAGTGGAAGTTGAAGCTGAGTTCCGGCGTCACATAGGCGTTCGGTGCCTGCTCGTGCGGCAGTACGATGTTGAGGCCGATCGAAGGGGCGCCCTCGTCGGCCGCGCCGCGATTGCCGGCCTCCATCACGCCAGGGCCGCCGCCGGTGACGATGACATATTCGTGGAAATTGAAGGTGGCAGAATATTTCGAGCAGAGCCGGGCGAATTTGCGCGCCTCGTCATAATAGACGGAAGCCGCCTCCAGGTTGACGCGCTGGATATCGTTGCGGGCCGCCCAGGCGCTCTGGCCGGGGGCGGGAATGCGGGCGCCGCCGAACATGACGACGGTCGACCTGATGCCGCGTTCGGTCAGCATCATTTCCGGCTTCATCAGTTCCAGCTGCAGGCGGATCGGCCGCAGCTCCTCGCGGCAGAGGAAATCCTCGTCGACATAGGCAAGGCGGTAGGCAGGCGACATCGTCTGCGGCGTCTTCGGCACGGCTTCGGCGCGCTGCCTGTCGGTTGAGCTGCTCTTCAGCGGGTCCCATACGCCATCCTTGCGCCGCGAACCGCCGTTTCGTCCCTTCGCCATGTCGAAATGCCTTTCAGTATTGCCGGCTACGAAGCCGGATATGTCGCTATAACGCCTTGAATCCAGGTATGATCTTGTCGGAAAAATCATTCCGTTCTACGGCTTCATGCTGTAGAGCAGGGTAAACCCCGCCAACCGCAATTCCGGAGACCCCGCCGTCTCCACGATAAAGATCGAAGTTTAAGGAATTCTCATGAGCGCCACCGACCTCGCATCCCTCGAAAAGATCATCGAAGCCGCCTTCGACAATCGCGACAATGTGAACACGTCGACGAAGGGCGAGGTTCGCGATGCAGTCGAATCAGCACTCGATCTGCTCGATGCCGGCCAGGCCCGCGTTGCCGAACGCTCCGCCGACGGTGCCTGGACGGTCAATCAATGGCTGAAGAAGGCCGTGCTGCTGTCCTTCCGCCTCAACGACATGGATGTGGTGAAGGGCGGCTCGGGCAACTCGACCTGGTGGGACAAGRTTCCTTCGAAATTCGAGGGCTGGGGCGAGAACCACTTCCGCGCCGCCGGCTTCCGCGCCGTGCCGAACTGCGTCGTGCGCCGCTCGGCCTATATCGCCCCGAACGCGATCCTGATGCCCTCCTTCGTCAATCTCGGCGCCTATGTCGGCGAAGGCACGATGGTCGATACCTGGGCCACGGTCGGCTCCTGCGCGCAGATCGGCAAGCATGTGCATCTCTCCGGCGGCGTCGGCATCGGCGGCGTGTTGGAACCGATGCAGGCCGGCCCGACGATCATCGAGGACAATTGCTTCATCGGCGCCCGTTCCGAGGTGGTTGAAGGCTGCATCATCCGCGAAGGCTCGGTGCTCGGCATGGGCGTCTATATCGGCAAGTCGACCAAGATCGTCGACCGCGCCACCGGCGAGGTGACCTACGGCGAAGTGCCGCCCTATTCCGTCGTCGTCGCCGGCTCGATGCCGTCGGGCAATGCGACGATGGGCAACGGCCAGCCGGCGCCGCATCTCTACTGCGCCGTGATCGTCAAGCGCGTCGATGAGAAGACCCGCTCGAAGACCGGCATCAACGAGCTGCTCAGAGATTGATGACACCGGGACGTTGATCCGGTAAACAGACGGCGTCTTTTTACGCGAGGCGGCCCCGCCTTGCCATGTCTTTGCCATTCCCGCCGGATAGTTCGACCGCCATGACCGCTACCGACCCCGTCGCCAATCTCCAGACACTGATTCGCTGCCCGTCCGTGACGCCCGCCGAAGGCGGCGCACTGTCGGCGCTGGAGGCGATGCTTGCGCCGCTCGGCTTTACGGTCGACAGGGTGAAGGCGAGCGAGGCGGGAACGCCCGACATCGAAAACCTCTATGCCCGCCTCGGCAAGGATGGCCCGCATCTGATGTTTGCCGGCCATACCGATGTCGTGCCGGTCGGCGACGAAGCCGCCTGGACGCATCCGCCGTTTGCCGCCGAGATTTCCAAGGGCGAGCTTTTCGGCCGCGGCGCCGTCGACATGAAGGGCGGTATTGCCTGTTTCGTCGCCGCCGTCGCCCGGCATATCGAGAAAAACGGGCCGCCCAAGGGCTCGATCTCCTTCCTGATCACCGGCGACGAGGAAGGGCCGGCGATCAACGGCACGATCAAGCTGCTGCAATGGGCGGCCGAACGCGGCGAAAGCTGGGATGCCTGCCTCGTCGGCGAGCCGACCAATCCGGACAGGCTCGGCGACATGATCAAGATCGGCCGGCGTGGCTCGCTGTCGGGTAAAATCACCGTTCGTGGCGTCCAGGGTCATGCCGCCTATCCGCATCTTGCCGACAATCCGGTGCGCGGCATGCTGCAACTCACTCACGCGCTGATGGACCCGCCGTTTGACGGCGGCACCGACGATTTCCAGCCGTCGAACCTCGAAGTGACCACGGTCGATGTCGGCAATCCGGCGACCAACGTCATTCCGGCCAAGGCATCGGCAAGCTTCAACATCCGCTTCAACGACAGCTGGACCGTTGAAACGCTGCGGGCCGAAATCCTGCGCCGCCTGGACGTTGCTGCCCGGGACGGCGCGTTGCGGCCGGACCGCGAGCCGGTGGCCTACGATATCGTCTGGGCCGATCGGCCGAGCCATGTCTTCCTGACGCGCAACAATGCGCTGATCGCCTCGCTGTCTTCAGCCGTCGAAAGCGTTTCCGGCCAGTCGCCGCGACTTTCGACCACCGGCGGCACATCGGATGCGCGCTTCATCAAGGATTATTGCCCGGTCGTCGAGTTCGGCCTCGTCGGCCAGACAATGCACATGGTCGACGAGCGCGTCGCTGTCGCCGATCTGGAGACGCTGACGGCGATCTACCAAACCTTCATCGCTCGCTGGTTCGCCAATGCCGGGCTTTAGGGAGGTTCAATATTACCTGGCCGGCCTCTGGCTGCTGATCCGGCTGGATCCGCGCGGCTTCCGCTACCTCGATATGTCCGAGCGCGGCGTCAACCGTTCGTTCTGGGCGATGCTCTGGTGCCTGCCGCCGATGGGTATTTCCTGGCTCTGGTGGCGACAGGCCTTTCTGCGGTCGATGCCGCCGGAAGCCGATGTCAACTTTGCCTTCTATATCAGGCTCGGCCTCGTCGAGGTCGCCAACTGGTTCGTGCCGCTGGTCTTTGCCGGGCTGCTGCTGCTTGCCGTCCGCATGGGCGAGCGTTTCGCCCCGGTCGTCGTCAGCGTCAACTGGCTCGGCGTGCCGCTCTCCTATATCAACGGGCTGCTGCTGGCGCTGGTGTTCTTCCTGCCCGGCTCCGTCGGCCTCGTCTCGCTGCTGCTGCTCGCCTTCATGCTGGCGCAGGTCTTCGTGCTGGCGCGCATCCTCCGAATGATCTGCCACGGTCACGCGCTGATGGTCGGGGCGTTGACACTGGTGCTGCTCGTGCCATCGATGATCCTTTCGGAATATCTGCAGCACTTCCTCGGCATCTATCCCGCCTGATCAGGCTCCTGCTGGAGCGGTATCTTCATGACAGATCATCATCAGTATCGGTGACCGGCCTTCGGCGATCGACGATCACCTCGGGATAATCCACCTGCATGAAATAGAGTCCGTCCGGCGGCGCCACCGGGCCGCAGGCCTTGCGGTCGCGCGCCTCAAGCGCCGCCTCGACATCATCAGGCGTCCATTTGCCTTCGCCGGCGAGCTTCAGCGTGCCGGCGAAGGAACGGATCTGGTTGTGGAGAAAACTCTGCGCCGTGGCGCGGATCTCGATCAGTTCGCCATTGCGCGTCACATCCAGCCGGTCGAGCGTGCGCACCGGGCTGTTTGCCTGGCAATGGGCGGCGCGGAAGGTGGAGAAATCGTGCCTGCCGACCAGCCTCTGGGCGGCAGCGTGCATGACCTCGTGATCGAGCGCCTTCGGCACCCACCAGGCCTTGCCGGCTTCAAGCGCCAGCGGCGCCCGGCGACTGACGATGCGATAGAGGTAATGGCGCCGCAGCGCCGAAAAGCGCGCATCGAAGAAATCGGCAACCGCCTCAACATCGAGTATGGAGACGCGCTCGCCGGCGAGCCTCAGATGCGCGTTCAACGCATTCTGCAGCTGGTAGGGCGACCACGCCTTCGAAAGATCGGCATGGATCACCTGCCCCATGGCATGGACGCCGGAATCAGTGCGTCCGGCGCCGCGGATCGACACCGTCTCGCCGGTCAGCGACAGCACCGCGGCCTCGATCGCGCCCTGCACCGAGGGGCCGTTCTCCTGCCGCTGCCAGCCGACATAGGGGCCGCCGTCATATTCGACGGTCATGCGGAAACGCGGCATCAGGTAAGCCTCGTGCCCGCCGCAAGCGGCGTGCCCCTGAGGAAATCCGCCGCCGCCAGCGGTTTGCCGCCGGCCTTCTGCAGCCTGGTCAGCCGCACCGCGCCCGAAGCGCAGGCGACCACGAGATCATCCGTCAGCAATTGCCCGGCAGCACCCTGCCCCTGAGCCAGTTCGGAAGCCAGCACCTTCACCCGCTCCGGCTTGCCGCCGATTTCGAGCTCGAACCAGGCACCGGGAAACGGCGCCAGGCCGCGGATGTGATTGTGCACGTCCCCGGCATCCCTGGAAAAATCGATGCGCGTCTCGGCCTTGTCGATCTTGGCGGCATAGAGCACGCCGTCTTCCGGCTGCGGCGTCAGCGGCAGGTCGTTCATCTCGAGTTTCACCATAGCCTCCGCCATCGCCTTGGCGCCCACGAGCATCAACCGGTCGTGCAGCTCGCCAGCCGTCGTGTTCGGGCCGATCTCGACCTCGCGGGTCAGTGCGACGGCGCCGGTATCCAGACCCTTGTCCATCTTCATCACCATCATGCCGGTTTTTGCGTCGCCGGCCATGATCGCCCGCTGGATCGGAGCAGCACCGCGCCAGCGCGGCAGCAGCGAGGCATGGCCGTTGTAGCAGCCATCCCTTGTGCCGTTCAAAATCGCTTCCGGCAGCAACAGTCCGTAGGCAACGACGACGCCGACATCGGCATTGAAAGCGCGAAACCTCTCGCGCTCCTCGGGGTCCTTGAAATTGACCGGGGTGACGACCGGCAGGCCGAGCAGCTCGGCCGCCTGATGCACCGGCGATTTCTGCAGATCGAGGCCGCGCCGCCCGCCCGGCCGTGGCGGCTGCGTATAGACCGCAACGATCCTGTGCCCGGCATCGACGAGCAGGCGTAGGGTCGGGACCGAGAACTCCGGCGTTCCCATGAAGATGATGCGAAGAGACATTTTATCTCGCCAATTGAGGATCAACCGTCTTCAAACGGATTTACGAGCTTGAGATCAAGCCCCTCGAAATCTCTGGTGTTGCGGGTCGCAAGCGTCGCGCCGTTTGCAAGGCAGATGGCGGCAATCATAGCATCCTTCGTTTCCATCGGCCGTCCCGCCTTTCTGCGCTCCGCAGCCAACGGGCCGTAGCGATGCGCCGCACTCAGGGAAAAACCGAGGATACGGCCCGAAAATTCCGACTCGATCCGATTGAAGTCGGACACCAGCGCTGTCTTTCGCCTGCCATCATCAAGGAGTTCAAGACCGTAACGCATTTCGGCGACTGCAATCGTCGTCAGAAAAAGCGTCTCGACGTCGTAGACGTCCAGCCAGTTCAATATCCGCTCGCTGTGGGTCCTCCCCTGCATTTCGGAAATCACATTCGTATCGAGGACGATCATCTGTCGAAGCGCGGCGGTTCGCGGTCGCGTTCGTGGCGAGATGCGGCGATGGCCTCCACTTCATCTTCGCTCAATCTTTCGTCACTCATCAGAGAGCGCAGGCGCTGCCCGGCGGAAGCTCCTGAGCGCTCCACGGCAATCTGCCGGCGCATGATTTCGATCGCCTCTTCCGAAAGGCTGCGGCCGTTGCGCTGCGCGCTTTCCTGAAGCTGCAGCTTCATTGCATCCGGAACATCTCGAATAAGCAGGTCACCCATTCGGCACCTCCATCATGATATCGGTGATATCATAGTGTCTCGCCGGTGAATTTTCAACGCAGCGTCACAGCGCCTTTGACTTTGCCGCCTTGGTGAATTTCTTGATGACCATCTCCCGCTTCAGCCGCGAGATATAATCGATGAAGAGCACGCCGTTCAGGTGGTCGATCTCGTGCTGCAGGCAGGTGGCGAGCAGTCCGTCGGCTTCCACTGTCTGTTCCTTGCCGTTCAGGTCGAGATATTTGACCGAGACGACAGCCGGGCGCTCGACCTCGGCATAATAATCCGGAATCGAAAGACAGCCTTCCTCATAAACGGAGTGCTCGTCGGAGGATTTGACGATCTCAGGATTGATGAAGACCTGCGGCTGCTTTTCCTCGCCCTCGCGCGAGATGTCGATGACGAGCATGCGACGCGGCACGCCGATCTGGATGGCGGCAAGGCCGATGCCCGGCGCGTCGTACATGGTTTCGAGCATATCGTCGGCAAGACGCTGCAGGTCGGAGTCCACCCGCTCGATCGGCTTGGACAGCTGGCGGAGAACGGGATCGGGAAGAATGATGAGTGGCTTGATGGTCATGGCGTTCCCATAACCCATCTTTTCCGACTATGGAATTATCCGGCAGGCGGGGAATACGCTTTTTTGCATCCCCGCCTGGAATTTCGCCATAGAGCCTTTCCTGGTCAGATTGAATCATTCTGTTGGCTCAAACGGAGTCGGATGGTCGACCGGCCGGCGCGCGTCGTAGCCAAGCTCTACGGCCAAGCCGGCCGGTCGATCAGCCGGCCCGTTTCAGCCAACCCGAAGGGCCGGGCATCTTTCCGCCAGGATCAAAGGCGATCGGCTCGGACGTACCAAGAGGTATGCCCGTCGCCAATCGCCTTTGCCCTGACGAAAACCTGCTCCGGCAGAATGCTGCAATCTGACCAGGAAAGGCTCTATTCGCCTCAGGCCGCCCGGCGGGCAGCACTGACGGAATGGCCTTCCGGCCGGGCGCGGAAGCGCCGCAGCAGCTCGATCAGGGTTTCCACCTCGTCCTTGAGGCGGCGCGTTTCCGCCGAAGACTGTTCGACCATGTCCGAATTCTGCTGGGTGATCGCACCCATGTTGCGGACGGCGACGCTGACCTCGTTGACGCCGGTCGCCTGATCGCGGGCGGCGGCGGCGATATCGGCGACGAAACGGTTGATGATGTCGATGCGGCTGATCATGTCGTTCAGCGCTTCGCCGGTGCTGGAGACGATGCCGACGCCCTGATTGACCTGGGTCGAGCTCTGCGAGATCAGGTTCTTGATCTCCTTGGCCGCTTCCGCGGTGCGCTGGGCGAGCTGGCGGACTTCCTGGGCGACGACGGCAAAACCCTTGCCGGCATCGCCGGCGCGCGCCGCCTCAACGCCAGCGTTCAGCGCCAGCAGATTAGTCTGGAAGGCGATCTCATCGATAACGCCGATGATCTTGGAGATCCCGGTCGAGGATTTCTCGATGCCGGCCATCGCCGAGACGGCGCTGGTGACGAGTTCGCCCGAGTTCTTCGCCTTCTCTTGCGTCTCACGCACGGCGTCCGAAGCCTTCTCGGCATTGGCCGCCGTCTGACCGACGCTGACGGACAGCTGCTGCAGGGCGGCCGAACTCTCCTCGACGCCTGCCGCTTGCTGGGCAGTGCGCAGCGCCAGATCGTTGGTTGCATTGGAAATGACGTCGGCGCCGCTCATGATATGACCAGAAGTCTCGCGCACGGAGGCGAAGGACTGGCGAAGGGCGCTGACGGCGCGGTTGTAGTCCTCGGCCATCTGCCGGAAATTGCCCGGCAGGTCGGACGGCAGGGTGGCTTCGAGATCGCCGTTCGACAGCGCTTCCAGACCGAGGCGCAGCTGCTCCAACGCGATCGCCTGATCGGATTCGGCCTGGGCACGCTCTTCTTCCAAGGCGCGGCGCTTGGCTTCGAGCGTCTCGAGATAGACCGAGATGGAATAGTCCATGTCCAGCATACCGGCCTTGATGACGGCCGACAGCTTCTCGGCCAATGCCTTGCCCTCTCGGCGCGCAAAGATCGACGGCCACTGCTTCTCCATGATGCCCTTGACGAGCTCGGACATGACGATGGCATAACCGCCAATATACCAGCGCGGCTCCAGCCCGATGCGGGCGTGCGTCCGGCCGACCGCGGTCACGCCGTTGACATAGCTCTCGTCGAACGCGCCGCCGGCGAGATTGGCCCAATGATCCTGCTGGCGCTTCTTGGCATGGCCGACATGGTTCTTATCGGCGAAGAAGCCTGCGACAGCCGGGGTCTTAGCGATCTTGGCGTAGAATTTATCGAGGGCACCGCCGATCAGCTCCGATATGACCGGGCGCAGATCCCGCATGGACTTGCGCGCTGCCTCATCCAGTTCGATGAAATCGAGGCGCTGCCTGAGGGCGTTTTCGGTCTGCTGGGCGGTCATGGGGATCTCTGTACTTGGCGCGACGCGCGCGGGAAGGAATTTCTGCGCGCAGGTTTTGGCCAATATGGTTGAGCAATCGTTAAATCGGACGGCGATTTCTTCTCTCCGAGCGAGGAAGAGCGATGGCTTGCGAGGATATTGGGGGCCGCCCATTCCGTTCACGTTTTGATCTATATATTGCCGTTTCTTCTGTTATGCTCGCGGCATGACCATCCATTCCGAATCGCTCGCCCTTTCCCTTGCCTCGATCAACCCGGCCATGCTGGCGCTCATCGGCGGAGGTCTCGCCGCCCTCGCCCTGCTGGTGGTCGTGCTTCTCCTGCGCAGTGCCAGCCTTCGCCGCGAGCAGGCGGAGGAAGCGAGCTTTCGCGCTGAGGAAAACGAAGCGCGGATGGCAGAACTTTTGAAGATCCAGGCGGAGATGCAGGGCCGCATCGCTGTCATGACCGAGGTCTTCGGCGCGCGGCAGAGCGAACTCAACCAGACGATCAGCCAACGCCTCGACGGCATGTCGCAGCGCGTCAGCTCGACAATCACCGAGCAGACGAAATCGACGCATGAGAACCTGCAGCGGCTGCAGGAGCGGCTGGCGGTCATCGATGCCGCACAGAACAATATCCAGACGCTCGCCAAAGATGTCGTCGGGCTGCAGGCCATTCTGTCCAACAAGCAGACGCGCGGCGCCTTCGGTCAGTCCAGGATGGAAACGATCGTCGCCGACGGCCTGCCGATGGGCGCCTACGCCTTCCAGCAGACGCTGTCCAACGGTTCGCGGCCGGACTGCACGATCCGCATGCCGAACGGCGCGCCGCCGCTGGTGATCGACGCAAAATTTCCGCTCGAAGCCTGGAACGCGATCCGCGACGCCGGCAGCCCCGAGGCCGGCAAGATCGCCGGCCAGCAATTCCGCCGCGACATGGAGGTCCATATAAGGGACATTTCCGAGAAATATCTGATCCAGGGCGAAACCCAGGATACGGCCTTTCTCTTCGTGCCGTCCGAATCGATCTTCGCCGAGATCCACGAGCACTTCGAACCGGTGGTGCAGAAGGCGCACCGCGCGCGTATCGTCATCGTCTCGCCGTCGCTGCTGATGCTGTCGATCCAGGTCATCCAGGCCGTGCTCAAGGATCAGCGCATGCGGGCGCAGGCGCATCTGATCCAGGGCGAGGTGGCGATCCTGATGGACGATCTCAGCCGCCTCGACGAGCGGGTGCGCAAGCTGCAGGGCCATTTCGCCATGGCGCAGAAGGATATCGACATGGTGGTCACGTCAGCCGACAAGCTCACCAGGCGCGGCGCCAAGATCGAAGCGCTGGAATTCGAGGCGGGTGGCAGCGATGCAAAACCCGCCCGCGACAGCGAAGCCGCGGCTAAATCGGTGGAAAGCCGCACCGGTCTTCTGAAGCTCCGGGTGGTTGACGAAGAGTGACCGCTTCGGGCAGTGTCTCGCCCGCATGAAACAGTTGGAGCATGATTTCATTTGCAGGCTCCAGAAGACGGGACACATTCATGATCACAGTTTTCGGGTCCATCAACATGGATCTCATCGCCACGACCGAGCGCCTGCCGAAGCCCGGCGAGACGGTGGCCGGCAACGGCTTTGCCACGGCCGCCGGCGGCAAGGGCGCCAACCAGGCGCTGGCGGCCCGGCGCGCCGGCCGCTACGTGCATATGGCCGGCGCCGTCGGCAAGGATGCTTTCGCTGCGGAGGCGCTGGCCCTGCTCGATGATGCAGGCACCGACCTTTCTCTGATCAAACATGTCGATGGCCCCACAGGCACGGCGCTGATCCTTGTCGGCGGCGACGGCGAAAACATGATTGCCGTCGTTCCCGGCGCCAATGGCCAGGTCACGCCCACCGATGCCGAGACGGCGATCGGCCGCATGAACGAAGGCGATATCCTGATGCTGCAGCTCGAAGTGCCGGCTGCTGCCGTCGAGCGCGCGCTGTCGGCCGCCCGCGCCAAGGGCGTCACCAGCATCCTCAACCTCGCGCCGCTGATCCCCGATGCCCCGCGTCTCGGCCGGCTCGCCGATATCGTCATTGCCAACGAGACCGAATTCGAGCGGCTTGCCGGACAGGAAGGCATGGACGCCGCAGCGCGTGAGGCAGCCCTTGTGCGCCTACACGCGGAGACGGGCCAGACGCTGATCGTAACGCTCGGCGGCGATGGGGTCATCGCGATTCGCGACGGGGCGATTTCAAGGGCGCAAGGTCTCAAGATCGAACCTGTCGATACGGTCGGCGCCGGAGACACTTTCTGCGGTTATTTCGCCGCGAGCCTCGACGACGGCCTCGATTTTGTCTCGGCGCTGCGCCGCGCGGCGGTTGCCGGTTCGCTCGCCTGCCTCAAGGCCGGGGCGCAACCGTCGATCCCTTTGAGCGAGGAAGTCGCAGACAGGATATAGCCGCGTCTCTTTGCGAAGCCGCCGGCAAAACTCCCTGTAATTCAGGGCGTTCCGGCGATTTTCATGGCCCCGATCGATAGAGTTTCATTTAAATTTAAGAGATTTCCGGCGATGTTCCTCGTGGTCGCCGGCGCCTCCCGCCTTTCGGATTCCGGACTTCCAAGCGGCTGCCCCATGATGGGGCGAGCCTTTGCTCCTGTGCCGGAGAATGCCCGTTCGGCGCATCCTTGCCCGAGGACCCCATGTTCATTTTTCGAATGAAATCGCTTGCCGCGAAACTCATCGTCATCACCGGCATCGCCATCGCGCTTGTTCTCATCGTTTCGAACTTTTTCCTCATCGGCCAGACCCGGGATCGCGTCCAGACGCTGACGATGGATCAGGCCAACCTCGAGGCAAAGTCGATCGCCAATGAAATCGCCGCCAATGTCGGCGAACTCGCCAGCGCCGCACGCACCATGTCGGGCGTCATCGGCCGCGGCCATGAAGGCAAATCGCTCGATCGCAAGGGCATGATCAATGTGTTGAAGGCCAATCTCGAGCAGAACGCCTTCGCCTTCGGCAGCTGGTTCTGCGAGCAGCTCGGCGCGCTTGACGGCAAAACCACCGAGATCGCCAACAATAATGACGAAGGCACCAACAAGAACGGCGCCTTCACGCCCTACTGGTCGAAGACCAAGGACGGTGGCATTCAATATTCGACCTTCGATAATGATTATACCGCCGCATGGTGGAAGCTTGCCGCCGACAGCGGCAAGGGCGCGATCACCACGCCCTATATGGCCGAGGGAACAGATGTGCCGACGCTGCTGACCTCGATTGCCTATCCGGTCATGTCTGATGGTAAGATGATCGGCGTCGGCGGCGTCGACATTTCGCTGAAGTCGCTGACCGACAAGCTGCAGGCGCTGCATCCTTTCGGTTCGGGCCGCGTCACGCTGTTGTCGCAGGCCGGCAACTGGATCGTCGCGCCGATCCCCGACCTGATGACCAAGGAATATGACGGCGAGGGCGCCGACATCGTCAAGACGGCGCTGTCCAGCAAGCAGCCCGGTCTCGTCAGGAACCTCGCCTATGACGGCCTCGATCCCTTCGATCGCGTCGTCTATCCGTTCGCGGTTCCCGGCGTCAACGCCACCTGGGTCGTGCTCGTCGACGTGCCGCACACGGCGATTAACGCGCCGGTGCGAGACCAGACCTACGTGATGATCATCAACGGGCTGATCGTGCTTGGTGCCGTCATGCTGGCGCTCTATTTCGCCGTCCGCTCTTTCGTRCAGCGGCCGCTCGGCGGGCTCGTCGCCAGCGTCAAAGCGCTGAGCGACGGCCAATATGGCGAACCGGTCGCTGCTCAAGATCGCAGCGACGAAGTCGGTTCGGTCGCCAAGGCGCTCGAAGGCTTCCGCTTCACGCTCGCCGACAGCCGCCGCCTCGAAGACGAAGCCGCCAGAGAACGGCAGGCGGCCGAGACCGAGCGTAGCCGCTCGGAATCGGAACGCCAGGAATCGGTGTCGCTGCAGCGCCATATCGTCTCGATCGTCGGCGCCGGCCTTTCCGCGCTGTCGCAGGGCAATCTCGGTCACCGCATCACGGACGAATTCCCCGGTGAATACGGCAAGCTGAAACAGGATTTCAACGCAGCGCTCGCGAGCCTGGAAGAGACCATCAACACGATGAACCTCAGCGTCGCCAATATCGGCTCCGGCACCGGTGAAATCAGCAACAGCGCTTCCGACCTCGCCAAGCGCACCGAGCAGCAGGCAGCAAGCCTGGAAGAGACGGCGGCCGCGCTCAACGAGCTCACCGCACAGGTCGATTCCAGCGCCGAGAATGCGCGCACGGCAGCCGAGAACGTCAACCTTGCCTGCCAGGATGCCGAAAAGTCCGGCGAAGTGGTGCAGAAGGCGATTGCCTCGATGCAAGGGATCGAACAATCTTCGACGGAGGTTTCGCGGATCATCGGCGTCATCGACGAGATCGCCTTCCAGACCAACCTGCTGGCCCTGAATGCCGGTGTCGAGGCGGCGCGTGCCGGGGAAGCCGGCAAGGGTTTTGCCGTCGTCGCCCAGGAGGTGCGCGAACTCGCACAGCGTTCGGCCAATGCCGCAAAGGAAATCAAGACGCTGATCAACACCTCGGCCGTCCAGGTCAAGGAAGGCGTCGATCTCGTCGGGCGCGCCGGCGGCACGCTGCACAAGATCGCCGAACAGGTGATGGGCATCAACGACCTCATCCGGCAGATCTCGGCATCGGCCAGCGAACAGGCTGTCGGCCTGAAGGAAATCAATCAGGCCATGAACCAGATGGACCAGGTGACGCAGCAGAATGCGGCCATGGTGGAGGAAGCGACCGCGGCGAGCGTCGCACTCAACGACGAGGCGCAGACGCTGAAGGCGCTCGCCACCCGCTTCAATGTCTCGGGTTCGAGGAACGCCGCAGCCCTTGCCTCCGTCGCGCAAAAGATGCGGGCGCCGGCGGCTGCGGCCCCTTCGCTTCGCGTGAGCGCCCCGGCGGTCCGTCGCTCCCTTGCCCCGTCGCCTGGATCCGCGGCCGTGGCGCAGGACAGCTGGGAAGAGTTCTGATCGTTCAGCGCATCATAATGCGAAAGGCGCCTGAGAGATCAGGCGCCTTTTTGCATTCGAGAATCGATGCGTTATCGCGCGACGTGCGTCAGGCAGCGTTCGACGTCTGCTCTTCGTTGAGGAAGGCATAGATCGCCTGGGAGGAATCGGTGGCGCGCAGCTTGGCGACCAGATCGTGATCGCGCAGCACGCGGGCGATCCGCGACAGAGCCTTGAGATGATCGGCGCCCGCCCCTTCCGGCGCAAGCAGCAGGAAGACGAGATCGACCGGCTGGTCGTCCAGCGCCTCAAAATCGACCGGCTGCTCCAGCCGGGCGAAGATGCCGACGATCGAATGGATGTTGACCAGCTTGCCGTGGGGAATGGCGATGCCGTTGCCGACGCCGGTCGAGCCAAGGCGCTCGCGCTGCAGGATGACGTCGAAGATCTCCCGTTCGGAGAGCCCGGTGATCCTGGCGGCTCTTGCGGCCAACTCCTGAAGCAGCTGTTTCTTGGAATTTACTCTGAGGGCGGGAATGATCGCATCCTGATGGAGCAAATCTGCCAATGCCATTTCTTTTTCCTTCTGTCGCCGGGATCAGATAATGCAAGGAGCGGCGGCAATACCGCCGCTCACCACCCTGATCTCAGCCTTTGATACTGGCTGAATCGATCCAGCCAATATTTCCGTCGTGCCGACGGTAAACGATGTTCAGATGTTCCTTGCCGGGGCTGCGGAACAGGAGAAGCGGCTCGTCGGTCATGTCGAGCGCCATCACGGCGGTGGCGACCGACATGGTCTTCAACTGCTTCGTGCTTTCAGCGACGATCGCGGGAGCGAAATCGTCGGCGATTTCATCATCGTGATCAGGAACGGAATCCATAACCGTGTAGGAGACCTCTGCAAAACCATTCAGATGGTTTCCGGCGTGATGGTCCTTCAGCTTGCGCTTGTAACGCCGCAGCCGTTTTTCGATCCGCTGGGAGGCGGCGTCGAAAGCCAACTGCGGGTCGGTCGCCTCGCCGGCCGCATGCAACACCACCCCGCTGTCCAGATGCAGCTTGCAATCCGCCGAGTAACGAGAACTCGCCTTTTCCACGGTCACCTGGCCGGAATATCCCCCGTCGAAGTATTTCGTGATGGCCATACCAATTTGGTCCTCGATCTTTTGACGGAAGGATTCACCAATTTCCATATGTTTCCCGGATACACGCACACTCATGGAGTTTCCCTTCTTATGGTCGTTTGCGGGTATCAGTTTACGCCAAGCATCAGGTTCATCCAAGCACTTCGCGCAATCTCAAGCAAGATCGGCTTAGGCCTGCGGGTCCTTGGTGCCCTGGGGATGATGGGGATAACTCCAGATGCCGTTCACGGCACCGATTGCGGCGCGCTTCTAGCCACAGGTTACCGAAAAGTCAATAGGGCGGCGAATCACCATCAGCGGCACTCGGACAACGTGTGTCGGGTACCTTGCTGGGTAACGCATGCCGCCAATCACCACCCTAACCACTTTACGCATTTCGCGCTTGAGTTGTATTCATCTTTGCGGGGATCGTCATTGCAGCGACGCCTGCTATGACGCAGACGAGTCCGATCCAGGCCGTCGAGCTCAGCCTCTCGCCGAGGAAGACGATGCCGATCGCAACACCGATCGGCACTCTGAGATAGGCTTGCGAGGTGGTTCCGACCGAGCCCAGCGTCTGGATGAGACGGAAATAGATCGCAAAGGCGAGCGCCGTCGAAAAAGCGGAGAGGGCAAGCAGCGCCAGCATCGATGCTGCCGAGGGATCGAGCTCCCATGGCCGATCGACGATGAGGCTCATGGGCAAGAGAATGACCGCGCCTGAGATCAGCGAGCCGGCCGCCGGCACTGCGGGATCGAGCCCCTTGAAGTTCTTGCTGAAAATCGCGGCACCTGCATAGCAGATGGTCGCCAGGATGATGGCGAGTTGCGCCATCAGGCTTTCGCCGAGACCGCCGAGCGCTTCGACGCCGATGACGAGGCAGATGCCGGCAAGCCCGGCCATAACGCCGAAAAGCCGTCGCAGCGTCACCTGCTCATGGCGGGTCATCAGCACGGTCAGCAGGAAGGTGAAGATCGGCGTTGCCGAATTCAGGATCACCGCCAATCCGGCATCGACGGACTGTTCGGCCCAGGCGATCAGTGTGAAGGGAACGACGCTGTTCAGACAGGCCTGAACGAAAAACCGCCGCCAGGTCGCACGATCGCGCGGCAGGCGGACACGCCGTTGGCGCAGCACGGCCAGCAGAATGCCCCCGGCAATCAGCGTGCGGGCGGCGATCAACGTTACAGGTGGGATCGTCTCGACGCCGATCTTGATGAAGCTATAGGAGGAACCCCAAAGGGTCGCCAGCACCAGCAGCAGGAAAAGCTCCCTGGCGAGGTTCGGATTTCGCGGCGTCATCGTCGGCATTTCGATCTTCGTTCAAGAAAATTCAAAGGGTTGCAGCGCCGTTGCGCGTCTGAAAAGACGCAGGGCGCTGGAGAGGAATAACGGGATTTGCGGGCAGAATGCTTCGATCCAGGTCGAAGCATGACAGCGTCAGAAGCCGGCGACCTTGGCGAGCGCCCGCTTCTCGCGGCGGCGCTGGACCGAAGACGCGATGTTCATCGCCTCCCGGTATTTCGCAACCGTGCGGCGGGCGAGATCGACGCCGCCCTTCTTCAACATGTCGACAATATCGTCATCGGAAAGCACCGCTTCCGGGCTTTCCTGCAGGATCAGCGCACGGATCTTGTGACGCACGGCCTCAGCCGAATGGCTGTCGCCACCAGCGACGGCGCTGATCGAGACGGTGAAGAAATATTTGAGTTCRAAGAGGCCGCGCGGCGTCAGCATRTATTTGTTCGASGTGACGCGGCTGACGGTGGATTCATGCATCTTGATCGCCTCGGCSACCGTCTTCAGGTTCAGCGGGCGCAGATAGTCGACGCCGTGCAGCAGGAAGGCGTCCTGCTGGCGGACGATTTCGCTTRCCACCTTCATGATGGTTTTTGCCCGCTGATCRAGGCTGCGCGTCAGCCAGTTGGCGSTCTGCAGGCAATCGGAGAGGAAGGCGTGATCCTCGCCGTTCTTTGTCACCCGGGAAAAATAGGACTGGTTGACCAGCACGCGYGGCAGYGTATCCGGATTGAGCTCGACCAGCCAGCCGCCSTCCGAGGAGGCTCTGACGACCACATCCGGCATGATCGCTTCGGAAACACCTGCCTCGAAACCACTGCCGGGCTTCGGATTGAGCTGGCGGATYTCGCCGAGCATGTCGAGAAGATCTTCCTCATCGACGCCGCAGAGCCGCTTCAACGTGGCGAAATCGCGCCGGGCGAGCAGTTCGAGGTTTTCGACCAGAACCTGCATGGCGGGGTCGTATCGGTCCTTCTGCCGGAGCTGGATCGCCAGGCATTCGGCAAGGCTGCGGGCGAAAACACCCGGCGGATCGAGGCTCTGGAGGGTGGCGAGCACGCGCTCGGCCTGTGCGAGGCTCGTGCCCAGCCTCTCGCCCGCCTCGACGATATCGGCCTGCAGATAACCGCAGTCGTCGAGCTGGTCGACGAAATTCTGCGCGATCAGCCGGTCGGCCATGTCAGGCAGGACGAAGGGGATCTGCTGGGCGAGGTGATCGCGCAGCGATACCTGGCCGGCGACGAAATCGTCGAGATCGTAGTCGGCGCCCTCGCCGCTGCCCGGCATCGATTTCCACTGGCTGACGAGCTCCGGCGCATCGAGGCGCTGTGGGGCGCCGTCATCAGGAAAGACATTGGTATAATTGGCGTCGAGTTCGTCGTTCAGCCGGCTCGTGCTGGCACTGCCGCCATTGTCATACCAGTCGCTGGAGAGCGCCTCGGCGCGGTTGTCATAGCCATCGTCCGACCCGGCATCCTCCGGCTGATGAGCATACTGCTCATCTTCGCTTTCGCCACGTTCTCCGACCGCCTCGCCGTCATTCGACGGAAATTCGAGCAGCGGGTTCTTCTCCACTTCCATGGCGATGAACTGGTTGAGTTCGAAATGAGTCATCTGCAGCAACTGGATGGATTGCATCAGTTGCGGTGTCATCACCAGGGACTGGGTCTGGCGCAGGAAAAGATTGGCGGACAGTGCCATGACGGACGCGAAACTCCCCTCGATTCCTCCGGGAAACCGCGTCCGATCAAGGCTTCAGGCCACGGAAATCCAAGTTGGCCCAAAAATTGCTTTTTTATTGTATTTGGTCAAGCGGAACTATGCCGACAAGGTGAATTTCTGCGGGCCGCCCGGTATCAGAGGCTGAAATTGTCGCCGAGGTAGAGCCGGCGCACTTCCGGATTGTTGACGATGTCGTTCGCCCGGCCATGGGTCAGCACCTCACCGGCATGGATGATGTAGGCGCGGTCGATCAGACCCAGCGTCTCGCGTACATTGTGGTCGGTGATGAGAACGCCGATGCCGCGCGCCGTCAGGTGGTGAACGAGATTCTGGATGTCGGCGACCGAGATCGGGTCGACGCCGGCGAAGGGTTCGTCGAGCAGCATGAAGGTCGGGTCGGTCGCAAGCGCACGCGCGATTTCGAGGCGGCGGCGCTCACCGCCGGAAAGGGCGACGGCGGCATTCTTGCGCAGCTTCTGGATATGGAACTCCTCCAGCAGCTCGTTCAGCTTCTGCTCGCGCTCAGCCTTGTCCTTCACATGCACTTCGAGGACGGCGCGGATATTCTCTTCCACCGTCAGCCCACGGAAGATCGAGGCTTCCTGCGGCAGGTAACCGACGCCGAGACGTGAGCGGCGGTACATCGGCATGGTCGTGACGTCGTTGCCGTCGATCTCGATCGTGCCTTCGTCCACCGGCACAAGGCCGGTGATCATATAAAAACAGGTGGTCTTGCCGGCGCCGTTCGGGCCGAGCAGGCCGACAGCCTCGCCGCGGCGCACCACCAGCGAGACGCCGTTGACGACGCGCCGCGTCGCATAGGTCTTCGTCAGACCGCGTGCGATCAACGTTCCCTGATAACGGCTCTTGTCGGCGGCACCCGCAGCTTGTGGCCCGGGCTTGCCGAACATGGTGGATAGCGATGATAATTTCACGTGGGAGGCCGGCTTCTCAGTTCTGCTTCTGCTGCGGTGTATTCGGCTTCGATTTCGGATCGAGCTGAATTTGGACACGCCCGCCGCAGCTTTCAAGCTCCGCCTGGCCAGTCTGCATGTGAACCGTCAGTTTGCAGCCGGTAAAGACGTTCGGCCCGTCCGACAGGATAACCTTGTTCCCCTCATCTGCCGTGAGGATGAATGTCTGCGAGGCCATGTCGAAATTGCCGTCATCGGCGGTCGCCGTCTGCGTGCCCGAGGTCAAGAGGACCTTGTCCGTCACCAGGATCTTGTCGATATCTGCACTTCCCGATGCAAGCGAGGCCGACTGCTCCGGCTGGGCAGCGGGTTGCGCCCCGTCGGCAGCCGGCTTTGCCGCCTTGTCCTTGTAATAGACGGTCATCTTGCCGGACTGCATCGTCGTCGTGCCTTGAACGACCTTGACCTTGCCGGTGAAAAGCGCGGTGTGTTCCTGGTCATGGATCTCAAGCTTGTCGCTTTCGATCTGGATCGGCTGGTCGTTGGAAAGCTTCATGCCCGACATCGTGGTCGACTGCGCACCCGCGCCCGAGGCCGTCAGAATGAGGGCAAATGCGCCGGCAACGAATGCCATGCCTGTCTTGCAAGTGGAAATGCGACAATCTTTTGTCATGGATGACCCGGCTGGTTAAGTGCCCTGTTTATGGATGGTGGATGGATCGACATTCATGCGAACATTCCCCTCGAATGTGATCACCCGCCCCTTATCGGTTATCTCCATCGACTGCGCAACAATGGAGGCATTGTCCTTGGTGATGGTGACGGGATCGTCGCTCCGCATGTTTCCGCCCTTGATGTCGAGCTGGGCGGACTGGAAATTCGCATTGAGGCCGCTGCTCAGCACCAAAGTGAAGGGGGCCGTCATATGCAGATTGTCGGTAGTGCGGTTGTAGTCTGCGGTCGAGGCGACGACGCGGGCGATCAGGCCGTCATTCATCGGCACGGCGGCCTTGATGGTTTCGAGCGTGATGAGATTGGGATTGCGGATGTCCTGCAGCGCCCTTTCGGCCAGCATCGAATAGTTGATGCCGTCGGAATTGCGGCCAGCGATCGCCGGCTTTTCCATCACGACCTTGCCGTTCTCGATCTTGGCGCCTTCCAACTTGATGTTCTCGGGCAGATAGATGCGGACCAACGCCACCGCGGTGAGGCTGGCTGCGATGACCAGGGCCGCCACCGGCAGCAATATTTTCAGCCGCCGCACGCGGGCGGAATGGAACAACGCATCGCCATAGGCATTCTTGCCCGACCCTGAATAGGCGGCATGTCCGTTGTTCTTCAGGGTATCGAGCATAGGCCTCGTCCATGTGCGGTGATCGCCGCGCCTYCATAACAAAGCCGGCCGCAATCACAGTTCGTTTCGCATTATTACATTGGCTTGCCAATATGGAATTTTTTCTGCAACAAGCAACAAAACGGAAAAACATTGAAAAGTGGCATTCGTACGGGCCGCTGCCACCCTATTTCACCGGGTCGATCGGCGGCATGCCGAAGCCGGTGCCAGCGCTGGAGGTTTTTATGGACAGTTCGATCATCGCGGATCGCCGTCGGCTGCGCCGCAAGCTCGGCTTCTGGCGCCTCATCGCGGTGGCCCTCATCGTGGCACTTGGTTTCGCCTTCTACCGCTTCGCCCTCGGCGATACCGGGACGGAGCGCCCGCACATCGCCCATGTGACGATATCGGGGCTGATCGTCGACGACGACGAGCTTCTGGAGCGGCTGAAGAAGGTCGAGACCAGCGACCAGGTGAAGGCAGCAGTGATTTCGATCTCCTCGCCCGGCGGCACGACCTATGGCGGCGAAAAAATCTTCAAGGCGATCCGCGCGATATCAGCCAAGAAGCCTGTCGTCTCCGACGTCCGCACACTTGCCGCCTCTGCCGGCTACATGATCGCCACCGCCGGCGATACCATCATTGCCGGCGACAGCTCGATTACCGGCTCGATCGGCGTCATCTTCCAGTATCCGCAGATCCAGCCGCTGCTCGACAAGATCGGCGTCTCGCTGCAGGAGATCAAGTCTTCGCCGCTGAAGGCCGAGCCCTCGCCCTTCCACGAGGCGAGCGAGGAAGCCAAAGCGATGATCCGCAACATGGTGGTCGACAGCTATAACTGGTTCGTCGACTTGGTCGCCGACCGGCGCAAGCTGCCGCGCGACGAGGTGCTGAAACTGGCCGACGGCACGATCTATACCGGCCGCCAGGCGCTGAAGGTGAAACTCGTCGATGCCATCGGCGGCGAGGCTGAGATCCGTGCCTATCTCAAATCACGCGGCGTCGACGGCGATCTGCCGATGGTCGACTGGGACAAGAAGAGCAATACGCCCTTTCTGCTCGCTGGGGCTGTTTCGCGGTTGATTACGATCTTCGGTTATGATGATCTCATGAAAACCCAGGATATCAATGGAATCCTGCCCCCAAAGTTGCTTCTTGACGGGCTGCTTTCAGTTTGGCAGGTTGGCCACGATTGATAAGAAATCAATAATTTAAGGGGGCGAATGTGATCAAGTCCGAATTGGTGCAGATTGTTGCCGCACGCAACCCGCATCTCTATCATCGCGACGTCGAGAATATCGTCAACGCGGTTCTCGACGAGATCACGGATGCACTGGCTGCGGGTAACCGAGTCGAATTGCGCGGCTTTGGCGCCTTTTCGGTCAAGAACCGCCCTTCGCGCTCCGGCCGCAACCCGCGGACCGGCGACACCGTCTTCGTCGAGGAGAAGTGGGTGCCCTTCTTCAAGACCGGCAAGGAGCTGCGCGAACGGCTCAATCCCGGCCAGGCCGACGAAGAGGATTGAGCGGCGCGAACCGCCTGCGGCGAAACCGCACTTGAACTCGAGGGCCGTTTTCCTATTCTGGTAACGCATCGTGCTTTGCGYGTCTTACAAAGACGCGTGGCGCTGTAAGCATGAAACGCGCCCCTCAAAAAGACCGGCGCAATCTGCCGCGTGGAGACCTCAAATGGCCAAGAAGATCGTCAACCTATTGATTCTGCTGCCGCTCGGCGTCATCCTCATCGTCTTCTGCGTCGCCAACCGGCAGAGCGTCACGCTCGCCTTCAATCCGTTCCGGCCTGATGATCAGGTGCTCGCGGTTTCCGCGCCCTTCTTCGTCTTCCTGTTCATCGCGCTGATTACAGGCATGCTGATCGGCGCGGCCGCCACCTGGTTCAGCCAGGGCAAACACCGCAAGCGCGCCCGCACCGAGGCCAAGGAAGCCATCCGCTGGCAAAGCGAGGCCGACCGCCACAAGAACCGCGCCGAGGAGATCGCCGGGCAGCTGCCGGCGCGATAAAACTGGTCAATATTCGTTTGGCTCGGTTTCGGCGGCCGGCTTTCGGCGGCAGTCAAACCGGAAAAAAGCTCAGCTCCTCATAGTCGCCCTCCGGCGACGCGCCGTTGCCGGTCACATGGAAACCATGGGAAAGGTAGAACGCCTTTGCCCGCCGGTTCTTTACCAGGCATTTCAGCCGGTACCGGTGTTGCGGCCATTGCGGCAGGGCGTGCAACAGCGCGGTGCCGGCGCCCCGACCCTGGAATTCCGGTCTTAAGTAGAGCATGTGGATGAAATCGTCCTCCGGCCAGAGCGACAGGAAGCCGGCTACGCTGCCATCCGCATGCTCGCAAACGAAGACCGTCTCGCCATTGGTATGGGCGGCGAAATCCTCGCGATGGAACTTGCCGGGATCGACCCAGACGAATGTTTCGCGGCGCACGGAAAGATAAATCTCCGCGAGCATTTCCTGGTCTTCCGCCCGCGGCGGCCTAATGGTCCACGTCATCATGCCGATTTAAACGAAGCTCCAACCCGCGCCAAGCCTAACCGGCCGCCATCTTCGCGACGACCGCGGCATTGAAATCCGAAAAGAACCCTTCGGCGAGCTTTTGCGAAGCCGAGTCGAGCAGACGGGCGCCGAGCTGGGCGAGCCTGCCGCCGAGTTCGGCCTTCGAGCGGTAGTGCAGGATAGTCTCGGCACCCCTTTCCTCAAGCACGATATCGGCGCTGCCCCTGGCGAAGCCGGCAAGACCGCCCTTGCCTTCGGCCGACAGCGTATAGCTCTTCGGCGCGTCGACATTGGAAAGCGTCAGCAGCCCATGGAAGGTGGCGGACAGCAGGCTGAACCTGACTTTGATCGTCGCCTCGAAGGCGCTCGGCGAAAGCCGCTCGATACCTTGGCAGCCTGGAATGCAGCCACGCATGATGTCGGGATCGTTGAGTGCTGCCCAGACGACGTCCCGCGGCGCGGCGATGCGTTCTTCGCCGGTGAAATCCATTCGATGGCCCCATCTTCGATTCGCTCATCTTATCCCAGCGGGAAAGCGCTTTGCCAAG
Organism: Rhizobium sp. P1_E1; assembly: GCF_056406015.1. Taxonomy (NCBI): domain Bacteria; kingdom Pseudomonadati; phylum Pseudomonadota; class Alphaproteobacteria; order Hyphomicrobiales; family Rhizobiaceae; genus Rhizobium; species Rhizobium sp. P1_E1. The sequence goes on from NZ_JBFUAY010000001.1 coordinate 26,451, forward strand.
GCGGGACGGAATGTTATCTGCCGGGTTCCGATGACAGACATCTGACACACAAGGGATGGGCCGATGACCGACGAACTGAAGCCCTGGAGCGTGACGGCAAGCCGGATCACCTATGAGGACCGCTGGATCCGGATTCGGAGCGACGATTGCGTCACCGCCGATGGAACCGTCATCGCGCCCTTTCATGTGCTCGATTATCCCGACTGGATCAACGTCATCCCCGTGATGCCCGACGGGCGCGTGCTGCTGACGCGGGAATACCGACACGGCCGCGGCGAGATCGTGCTCGGTCTCGTCGCCGGCGGCGTCGAACGCAGCGACAGCAACACTGGCGATGCGGCGTTGGCGGCAGCCCGGCGCGAGCTCCGGGAGGAAACCGGCTATGAAGCCTCGACCTTCGTCAAACTACTCACCTCCTATCCGAATGCCGCCAGCCACAGCAACGCCGTAACCAGCTGGCTGGCGCTCGGCCTGAGCAAGGCCGGCGAACCGTCTTTCGACCCGGGCGAGAAGGTCGAGCTGCTGTTTACCGATCTTGCTGCCATCCTTGGCGACCTGCAGTCCGGCGCCGTCATCATGCAGTCGATGCATGTCGCAGCCCTCTATGCGGCGGAAAGCTGGCTTCGCACACAGGCCTCCGAGGGCTTGAAATAGGCGTTGCGCCGGGAGAACCCGCTCCTCTTGCCCGGGCTCAGGCGGCTGCGCAGTTGATCCGCCACGCTTTTCTGGGCTACTGCATATTCAAAGTGCTGCAGCGTCCTTTGCACGTCTGAAAAGACGCACGGCGCCGCAGCGGACACAAAGCCGATAAGACACCCCGACAGAGATGCGGAAGAGCACGTTGAAACAGAGAGAAGGCCGGCCGGGCCAGAAGAAAACATCAGGTTCTTCCGGTGAAAGCCGCAGGAACGATCGGACAGGCCGGCCGCCGAAGCCGGTCGCTCGGCCTGCGGCGGCCCGCGAGACAGTGCGCGAGGCTGCTGTGCCTGGCGCCGTCGAGCGCCCTCTGATGACACGCAGCGGCGAACGTCCGGTCGAGCGCGTGCCCGTCATCCTCGAATCGCTCGGAGCCGRCGACTTCCACCTGATCGACAGCGGCAACGGCGAAAAGCTGGAGCAATACGGCCCCTACCGCATCATCCGTCCCGAGGCCCAGGCGCTGTGGCGGCCTTCGCTGCCCGCTCATGTCTGGGAAAAGGTCGATGCCGTCTTCACCGGCGATACCGACGAGGAAGGCTCCGGCCGCTGGCGCTTCCCGAAAGATGCGCTCGGCGAGACCTGGCCGCTCAATCTGCTCGGTGTCGATTTCCTCGGCCGCTTCACCTCCTTCCGTCATGTCGGCGTCTTCCCCGAGCAGATCGTCCATTGGAGCTGGATGAAAGAGCAGGCCGAAAAGGCCGGTCGGCCGCTGAAGGTGCTGAATCTCTTCGGTTATACCGGCGTCGCCTCGCTGGTTGCCGCCGCAGCCGGCGCCGAGGTCACCCATGTCGACGCCTCGAAGAAGGCGATCGGCTGGGCGCGGGAAAACCAGGCGCTCGGGCGCATGGAGAAGCTGCCGATCCGCTGGATCTGCGAGGATGCGATGAAATTCATCCTGCGCGAAGAACGCCGCGGCAGCCAGTACGACATCATCCTCACCGATCCGCCGAAGTTCGGCCGCGGCCCCAATGGCGAAGTCTGGCATCTCTTCGAGCATCTGCCCCTGATGCTCGATGTCTGCCGCGAGATCTTGTCGCCGAAGGCGGTGGGCCTGGTGCTGACGGCCTATTCGATCCGCGCCAGCTTCTATTCGATCCACGAGCTGATGCGCGAGACGATGCGCGGCGCCGGCGGCGTGGTCGAATCCGGCGAGCTGGTGATTCGCGAAGCCGGCACCGACGGCAAGACGCAGGGCCGCGCGCTGTCCACCTCCCTCTTTTCCCGCTGGGTGCCGAAATGAGCAAAGACTTCCACGACCAGGGACCGCGCAGGGTCGGGCAGGTGAAGGAGGTCACCTCGCTCGCCAATCCGATCATCAAGGACATCAAGGCGCTGACGAACAAGAAGTCGCGCGAGGAAAGCGGTACTTTCCTGGCCGAAGGACTGAAGCTCGTCATCGATGCGATCGAACTCGGCTGGACGATCCGCACGCTGGTCTATGCCAAGGCCGCCAAAGGCAAGCCGCTGGTCGAGCAGATGGCGGCAAGGACCGTCGCCTCGGGCGGGCTGGTGCTCGAAGTCAGCGAAAAGGTGATCGCCTCGATCACCCGCCGCGACAATCCGCAGATGGTGGTCGGCATCTTCGAGCAGCGCTGGAAGCCGCTGCGGGATATCCGACCGAGGGATGGCGAGACATGGGTGGCGCTCGACCGGGTGCGTGACCCCGGCAATCTCGGCACCATCATCCGTACGGCCGATGCGGCCGGCGCTTCCGGCATCATTCTGGTCGGAGAAACGACCGACCCCTTCTCGCTCGAAACCGTGCGCGCCACCATGGGTTCGGTCTTTGCCGTTCCGGTCGCGCGGGCAACCCCTGAAGAATTCATCGCCTGGCGGAAATCGGCCGGCGTTTCCGTCGTCGCGACGCATCTTGCCGGCGCGGTCGATTACCGGACGATCGACTACCGGAAAAAGCCTGTCGTGCTCCTGATGGGCAACGAACAATCCGGCTTGCCGGAGCAACTGGCCAAGGAGGCCGACGCGCTTGCCCGCATTCCGCAGCAGGGCCGCGCCGATTCCTTGAACCTCGCTGTCGCCACCGCCGTCATGCTTTTCGAGGCGCGCCGCCATCTCCTCTCACTTGCCGAGGGCAAATGACCGAACAGACGCTTGCACGCCCCGCGCTGTTTTCGCGCCCGGCACCGATCCTCTTCTTCATCGTCGTCGCCGTTCTCATCGACCAGGTCGTCAAGATCGCCGTCGATCACTACCTGCCGCTACAGGAGGTCGTGCCGGTCATTCCAATGCTGGCGCTCTACCGCACCTACAATCTCGGCGTCGCCTTTTCGATGCTGTCCGGCATGGACGGCTGGTTCATCGTCGGCATGCGGCTCGTCATCGTCGCCTTCGTCATCTGGCTGTGGTACCGCACGGCGAAGGATCGCTGGCTTGCTCATCTCGGTTATGCGCTGATCATCGCCGGGGCGATCGGCAATCTCGTCGACCGCTTCGCCTATGGACATGTGATCGATTACATTCTCTTCTACACCGAGAGCTGGTCCTTCGCGGTCTTCAATCTCGCCGACAGTTTCATCACCATCGGCGCCGGTTGCGTCATTCTCGACGAGCTGCTGCTGCCTAAAAAGGCCGGCCGTTAAAATCTTATCGAAATCCTGAAGGCATTCGGAACGGGCCTCATGTTAGCCAGGTAGCATGCAGAACCTGGGACAGTTGCAGGAAAGATTGTCCGCCGCCTTCGGTGGACCCGCCGCTAAGCCGCATGAGAAGCGGATGGAGGCCCTTTCCTCACGACCGAACGCAGCGGCACCCCGGGGAGCCGATGATCGCCAGAGCGGGCCCGCAGCGACAAGGCGCCTGCTGTTCTACTGGCTGGGCGGCGCCGGCCTTCTTGCCGCAACGATCCTGATGCTGCTTGCCCATGCCGGCGATCCGCTGCTGCTTTCGGGCGGTCTCGTCGTTCTTGGCCTTGCCGTCATCGCCAGTTATGCCCTGCTGATGGTTCGGTCGCGAAAGGCCGGGCAGCGTCCAGGTCAATCCATGCCGGATTGGAACGCCGGCGCAAAGCTGTTTGCCGACGTGCACGACGTGCTCGGCGACATCACGGTCGGCCGCACCATGGACCGGCGCATCATCTCCGCCAACGACACTTTTCGCCGCCTGACCGGGCGCCTGCGTCCAGAAGGACGAACCTGCGAGGAGATCGGCCTTGCCTTCCGCCCCGGTCCGATATCGCACTGCTACGATGTCGAGATCTCGACGCCGGAAGGCCAGCGCATCTTCCTCTGGCGCGACGTCGTTACCCGCGACCCGGCGAACGGCCGCCTGCTGCTGCAGAGCGTTGCCCGCGACGTGACCGACGAGCGGCTCATCGCGCAGGGCCGCGAGGAGGCCCGCCAGAAGGCTGAATATAACAGCGCCGCCAAATCGAGGCTGCTTGCCACCGTCAGCCACGAGGTGCGCACCCCGCTTTCCGGCATTCTCGGCATGACGCATCTGATTGCGGAGACGCGGCTGACGCAGGAGCAGCAGAACTATCTCGCGAGCATCCGCCAGTCCGGCCATGCATTGACGCAGCTCGTCGAGGATCTTCTCGATTTCTCTACCATCGAGGTCGGCCGCTTCGCGCTGCATCCGCGCTCGGAATCGCTGCGCAAGCTTCTGGAAAGCGTCGTCGAGATGCTCGCCCACCGGGCGCATGAAAAGGGTATCGAGATCGGCGCCACCGTGTCATCCGATGTCCCTGAGAATATGAGCTTCGACCCGGCGCGGCTGCGCCAGGTTCTGTTCAACGTCATCGGCAATGCCGTGAAGTTCACCCAGGTCGGCGGCGTCTTCATCCGCGTGTCGCTCGACGCCGGCGACTTGCTGATCACTGTGACCGATAGCGGTCCAGGCATGACGGCGGAGGAGCAGGCGCGCGTCTTCGGCGAGTTCGAGCAGGGCGGGACCGTTGCCGACAAGAGCAACGGTACCGGGCTCGGCCTTGCCATCTCCGCCCGCATCATGCGCGAATTCAACGGCACTCTGACGGTTGCCAGCGAAAAGGGCAGAGGCAGCGAATTCGCCATCCGCTTCCCAGTCGATATCGGCAGCGAGCGCCCCGACCGGCGAAACACGCTGCTTGCCGGCAACAGCGTCGTGCTGCTGGCGCCGGCAGGTGCCGCGCGCACCGCCATCGCCGAGACGATCACCGCGCTCGGCGGCCTCTGCCATCTTGTCGGCGACGGCGAGACGGCGCGGTCAACGCTGCTCGGATTGGCAAAGGGCGGACGGCGGCCGACCGACATCATCATCGACCATCGCATGTCGGCGGAATTTTCCGACCATCTTGCCGATCGCGCCGAAATTGCCGCCCTTGGCCTGCGTAAGGTCCTGCTCGTCAACCCGGAAGAACGCAGCGCCCATCCGCTCGACCTTTTCGATGCCTGGTTGATCCGGCCGCTGCGCGAACAGTCGCTGATCGACGTGCTGCGCGGGCGCATGCGCGGCATGGAGAAGCGCGACGCGCTGAACGACAACCAGCCGGGCTTCGGCCTTTCAGTGGCGGAGACGGTGGTTCCCGCCAGCGGGCTCAGCATCCTGCTCGGCGAGGACGATCCGATCAATGCCATGCTGGTGCGCGTCGTCCTGGAAAAGGGCGGGCATAAGGTGCGCCATGTCGAAGATTTCGAGTCGCTGCTCGACTGCGCGCTCTGCGAGGCGAATGCCCGGCCCGATATCATCATCAGCGATCTCTCGATGCCGGGTGGGAACGGCATCGACATGCTGGGACGCCTGCGCGGCCACGAGCGGCGGCTCGATCTCGCCTCGGTGCCGGTGATCGTCCTGACTGCCGACAAGAGCGACGAATCACGCCGCCAGGTCTTGCTCAACGGCGCCAACCGCGTCATGGTAAAGCCGGTCGATCCGGTCCGGCTGCTGACCGAAGTTCAGGCGGTCGCCGCACTTTCCGCCCGCCGGGCAGAGGCGCGGTGAGCGCCTCAGGAACCGGCCCGCTGCTTGCGCTTGGAAATTCAAAATGTCACTTTCCTGTCGCAGAGAAGTGTTTTATGGCGTCGATAAGCCGGCAACGGGAGAATCGTCATGTCCGCCATCGACATCCTGAATCGTGACACCACCGCGGAGGCTGCACCACCCTCGACGGCTGCTGTGCAGAAGGACGGCGATATCCTCGGCCGCATCGGCAATCTGGAGACCCGCCTTGCCCGCACGGCGCGCGAGATCGATGCTGCCCAGGCCGTGCGCTACCGCGTCTTCGTCGACGAAATGAAGGCGCAGCTGCCGCTGGATGCCATGCGCCGGCAGCGTGATGTCGACGCCTATGACGCCGTCTGCGACCATCTTCTCGTTCTCGACCGCTCGATCGAGGGCGACCCGGAAGACCAGATCGTCGGCACCTACCGGCTGTTGCGTCAGGATGTCGCCGTCGCCAATGGCGGTTTTTACTCGGCTTCCGAATTCGAAATCGAGGGCCTTATCGCGAAACATCCGGACAAGCGCTTCATGGAGCTCGGCCGCTCCTGCGTGCTGCCGGAATACCGCACCAAGCGCACCGTCGAGCTCCTGTGGCAGGGCAACTGGGCCTATGCGCTGAAACACGGCGTCAGCGCCATGTTCGGCTGCGCCTCGTTCCCAGGTGTCTATCTCGAAAGCCACGCGCTGGCGCTGTCCTTCCTCTATCACAACGTGCTGGCGAAGAACGAATGGGCCGTCGGGGCACTGCCGGATCTCGCCCGCAACATGGATCTGATGCCGGTCGAGGCCATCAACCCGAAGCGGGCGCTGATGGCGCTGCCGCCGCTGATCAAGGGCTATCTGCGCCTCGGCGCGATGGTCGGCTCCAGCGCGGTCATTGATCATGCCTTCAACACGACCGACGTGCTGATCGTGCTGCCGATCTCCAGCATTTCCGACCGCTACCTGAATTACTACGGCGCCGACGCCGGCCGCTTCGCGAGCTAGAGCCTTTCCTAGTCGCCAGGCCCCGGCAATGTTTCAGGGCATGATCTCTATCGGCGTATGGTTAGGGACGCGAGCCCAGATATCGCGCATCTCCGAGTTGGTTACTGCAACACAGCCATCCGTCCAATCCCACAGGTGATGGACGTTTCCGAAGAGGCCCCAGCCATTGGGAAGCCCGTGGATCATGATATCGCCCCCGGCAGGAAAACCTCCTGCTTCAGCGTTGCGCCGATCATCCGGATTTGGATAGGAAATGTGCAGGCTCAGATAGGCCATGGACTTTGGATTTCGCCAGTCTATTTCATAACGTCCTTCAGGTGTTCTCTCGTCACCTTCTCGCTCCTTGGGCCCGGCATCGGCAGCCGTGCCTAAAGAAATCCGGTATGTAGAGATGGGAGCATCGCCTCTCAAAAGGAGCATGCGGCGTTCGGATTTATAAACGYGAATGAGGTCAGCCTGTTGTTCCAATGGCGCATCCGGAGGCGGCGAGCCTGAGCCGACCCTGGCCATCAATTTCGTATAAGCGAAACAGCTGGCGACCACGATGGCTAAAACGACAAGCTTGTTTCTCAACTTGATCTCATCTTCAGGAGGCGCGCTCGAGGCCGGGCACGATCGGCCGGCAATGGCTGGCAGGCTTTGGCGTTCATGATGCTTCACCCCTTGGCGCCAGTCTAAAGCCGGATAAATGCCCGGCCGACACACAAGGCCGGGCACCAGAAGGCGCGTCTCAGAAACGCAGGACGAGTTTACGAACCAGCCCCATAGGCGGCGATCGCCGCCATGTTGACGATGTCGCTGTCCTTGGCGCCCATCGAGGTGATCTGCACCGGCTTGTCGACGCCGACGAGAATCGGGCCGATCACCGTGGAGCCGCCGAGTTCCTGCAGCATCTTGGTCGAGATGGAGGCCGAGTGGAAAGCCGGCATGACGAGGACGTTGGCCGGGCCGGAGAGGCGGCAGAAGGGATATTGCTCCATCACCTTGCGGTTCAGGGCGACATCGGCGGCCATCTCGCCATCATATTCGAAATCGACGCGGCGCTTGTCGAGGATTTTCACTGCTTCGCGCACCCGCTCGGAGCGTTCGCCCGAGGGGTGGCCGAAGGTGGAATAGGCAAGCAGGGCGACACGCGGTGGATAACCCATGCGCCGCGCGAGACCTGCGGCTTCCTCGGCGATATCGGCAAGCTCCTCGGCCGTCGGCATGTCATGCACCGCGGTGTCGGCAACGAAGACGGTGCGGCCGCGGCAGAGCGCCAGGGATACGCCGATGACGCGATGGCCGGGCTTCTGGTCGATGCAGCGGCGCACATCTTCGAGCGCCGTCGAATAATTGCGGGTGATGCCCGTCACCATGCCGTCGGCGTCGCCGAGCGCCACCATGGTGGCGGCGAAATGGTTGCGGTCGTTGTGGATCAGCCGTTGGGCATCGCGGTGGAGATAACCCTTCCGCTGCAGCCTGGCATAGAGATAGTCGATATACGCCTCGACCCGGGTGGAGATACGGGCATTGACGATCTCGAGGCCCGGCCGGTTGAGATCGATGCCGGCGCGTTCCGCCGTCGCCCGGATCAGATCCTCGCGGCCGAGCAAGATGGCGGTGCCGAGCTGCTGGTTGGCATAGGACATCGCCGCACGCAGGACCTGTTCTTCCTCGGCCTCGGCAAAGACGATCCGCTTCGGATGGCGGCGGACACGCTCGTAGAGTCTGGCAAGCGTCGAGGCGATCGGATCGCGGCGCGCCGAAAGCTCGCGGGCGTAGCCGGACATGTCGGTGATGACCTTGCGGGCGACGCCGCTTTCGATCGCGGCTTGCGCGACGGCAACCGGGATCGCCGAGATCAGCCTGGGATCGAAGGGAACGGGGATGATGTATTGCGACCCGAAACGCGGCCGGTTGCCCTGATAGGCGGCGACTACATCATCCGGCACGTCCTCGCGGGCAAGGTTTGCCAGCGCCTTGACGGCGGCGATCTTCATTGCGTCGTTGATTGTGGAGGCGCGCACATCGAGAGCGCCGCGGAAGATATAGGGAAAGCCGAGGACGTTGTTGACCTGGTTCGGATAGTCCGAACGACCCGTCGCCATGATGGCGTCGTCGCGGATGCGGGCCACCTCTTCCGGCGTGATCTCGGGATCGGGATTGGCCATGGCGAAGATGATCGGCCGCTCGGCCATCGAGCGGATCATCTCGGCCGAAAACGCGCCCTTCTGCGACAGGCCGAAAACGACGTCCGCGCCCTCCATCGCCTCTTCCAGCGTGCGTGCGTCGGTCTTTGCCGCATGCGCCGATTTCCAGTGGTTCATGCCCTCGGTGCGGCCCTGGTAGATGACGCCCTTGGTATCGCAGAGGATAACGTTCTCAGGCGCAAAACCCATCGCCTTGATCAGTTCGACGCAGGCGATCGCCGCAGCACCCGCACCGTTGCAGACGAGCTTCGTCGTCTTCAGGTCGCGGCCGGTCAGCTCCAGCGCATTGATAAGGCCGGCAGCGGCGATGATCGCCGTTCCATGCTGGTCGTCATGGAAGACGGGAATATCCATCAGCTCGCGCAGCCGGCTTTCGATGACGAAACAATCCGGCGCCTTGATATCCTCGAGGTTGATGCCGCCGAAGGAGGGACCGAGGAAGCGCACGCAGTTGATGAACTCGTCGACATTTTCCGTATCGATCTCGAGGTCGATGGAATCGACGTCGGCGAAGCGCTTGAACAGCACCGCCTTGCCTTCCATGACGGGCTTGGAGGCCAGCGCGCCGAGATTGCCGAGGCCGAGAATTGCCGTGCCGTTGGAAATGACGGCGACCATATTGCCGCGGGCGGTGTAATCATAGGCCGTCTGCGGATCGGCGGCGATCGCCTTGACGGGCACGGCAACACCTGGCGAATAGGCAAGCGAGAGGTCGCGCTGCGTCGCCATCGGCTTGGTCGGGTTGATCTCCAGCTTGCCGGGCCGGCCCATTGCGTGAAATTCGAGCGCCTCCTGGTCGGTAACAGACGTCACCGGCCGGTCCTTCTTATCGATATCGGGCATAAATCCTCCAACGTCCTGTGGGCGACGCTTTGCTCTTCCTCAAATGCTGTTGTCATCTATAGCGGCGCGCGGATAGGGTTGGCACCTGTTTTTTTGGGAAAAACTCCACCTCCGTGAACGCACGAATAGACACAGGGAATGAAGCCTTTTCGGCTGCCGAGCTCGCTACGGCGGAAAGCCGTGCCTCGGCGACGCCGATGATGGAACAATTTATCGAGATCAAGGCGAACAATCCGGGTTCGCTTCTGTTCTATCGCATGGGCGATTTCTATGAGCTGTTCTTCGAGGATGCCCTGGAAGCCTCACGCGCGCTCGGTATTACGCTGACGAAGCGCGGCCAGCACATGGGCCAGGATATCCCGATGTGCGGCGTTCCGGTGCATGCGGCCGACGACTATCTGCAGAAGCTGATTTCCCTCGGCTTCCGTGTCGCCGTCTGCGAGCAGATCGAGGATCCCGCGGAAGCGAAGAAACGCGGCGCGAAATCCGTCGTCAGGCGTGACGTCGTCCGCCTCGTCACTCCAGGTACGATCACCGAGGAAAAGCTGCTTTCGCCCTCGGAATCCAACTATCTGATGGCGCTGACCCGTATTCGCGGCAGCGGCGAGGCCTTGCTGGCGCTTGCCTGGATCGATATTTCCACCGGCGTCTTCCGGCTTGCCGAGACCGAAGCCTCGCGCCTGCTTGCCGATATCCTGCGCATCGATCCGCGCGAACTCATCCTGCCCGACACGATCTTCCACGATCCCGAACTCACGCCGGTCTTCGACGTGCTCGGCCGGACAGCCGTACCGCAGCCGGCCGTGCTCTTCGACAGCGCCAGCGCCGAAGGGCGGATCGCGCGGTATTTCGGCGTCGCGACGCTCGACGGCTTCGGCACCTTCTCGCGCGCCGAGCTGGCAGCAGCCGCGGCCGCAGTCGCCTATGTCGAAAAGACGCAGATTGCCGAGCGTCCGCCGCTTGGAAAGCCGGAACGGGAAAGTGCAGCATCGACACTGTTCATCGATCCTGCCACCCGCGCCAATCTCGAACTTGCCCGCACGCTTTCGGGCGATCGCAACGGTTCGCTCTTGAAGGCGATCGACCGCACCGTCACCGGCGGCGGCGCCAGGCTTCTTGCCGAGCGGCTGATGTCGCCGCTGACCGACCCCGCCCGCATCAATGCGCGGCTCGATTCGATCGGCTTCCTGATCGACGAACCCCTGCTCTGCGGTAATCTGCGCGACACGCTGAAACATGTGCCCGACATGCCGCGCGCGCTGTCACGCCTGGCGCTCGACCGCGGCGGCCCGCGCGATCTCTGGGCGATCCGCCAAGGCCTGGAAGCGGCGGGCGGAGTTGCGGCGATGCTCGGCAAGACGATGCTGCCCGAAGAGCTCGGCCAGGCACTGTCCGGGCTGCAGGCCCTTCCCGCGGCCCTGGAGAAGCTGCTTGCCGAAACGCTCGCCGACGAATTGCCGCTGTTGAAACGCGATGGCGGTTTTCTCCGCGACGGCGCCAGCGTCGAGCTCGACGAGGTCCGGGCACTGCGCGACCAGTCGCGTCGTGTCATCGCCGGCCTGCAATTGCAATATGCCGAAGAAACCGGCATCCGGTCGTTGAAGATCAAGCACAACAACGTCCTCGGTTATTTCATCGAAGTCACCGCCGGCAATGCCTCACCGATGACGGAGACGGCGGACGCGAAAGCCCGCTTCATCCACCGCCAGACGATGGCGAACGCCATGCGCTTCACCACGACCGAACTTGCCGATCTCGAAAGCCGCATCGCCAATGCCGCCGACCAGGCGCTTACGATCGAGCTCGAAGCCTTCGACAGGATGACGGCGGCCGTCGTTGCGGAAGCCGAGGCGATCAAATCAGGCGCCCGGGCGCTTGCCGTCATCGACGTCGCCGCAGGTCTGGCGCTTCTCGCCGAGGAGCAGGCCTATTGCCGCCCGCAGGTCGAYGGTTCGAAGATGTTTGCCATCGACGGTGGGCGCCATCCGGTTGTCGAGCAGGCGCTGCGGCGGCAGGCTGGCCGCCCCTTCGTCGCCAATCATTGCGATCTCTCGCCAAAGACCGGCGACCGGGACGGGGCGATCTGGCTGCTGACCGGCCCGAACATGGGCGGCAAGTCGACCTTCCTGCGCCAGAATGCGCTCATTGCCATTCTAGCGCAGATGGGCTCCTTCGTGCCGGCGACATCAGCCCATATCGGCATCGTCGACCGGCTTTTCTCGCGTGTCGGCGCCTCAGACGACCTGGCGCGCGGTCGCTCGACCTTCATGGTCGAGATGGTGGAAACGGCGGCGATCCTCAACCAGGCCAGCGACCGTTCCCTTGTCATCCTCGACGAGATCGGCCGCGGCACCGCCACGTTCGACGGTCTTTCCATCGCCTGGGCCGCCGTCGAGCACCTGCATGAGGCCAATCGCTGCCGCGGCCTCTTCGCCACGCATTTCCACGAGCTGACCGTGCTTTCGGAAAAGCTTGGCCGGCTGTCGAACGCCACGATGCGCGTCAAGGAATGGGACGGCGACGTCATTTTCCTGCACGAGGTCGGGCCGGGTGCAGCGGACCGCTCCTACGGCATTCAGGTCGCGCGCCTTGCCGGGCTTCCGGCCTCGGTCGTGGCGCGAGCCCGCGATGTGCTCACCCGTCTGGAAGATGCCGACCGCAAGAACCCGGCGAGCCAGCTGATCGACGACCTGCCGCTCTTCCAGGTGGCGGTACGCCGCGAGGATACCGCCCGCGGACCCTCCAAGGTCGAGGAGGCGTTGAAAGCGATGAGCCTTGACGACATGACGCCGCGCGAGGCAATGGATGCACTTTACGATCTCAAGAAGAAGCTGAAATAGGAGTAGCGCGCCATGTTCATGGAAAAACTGGTTCGCGAAACCGAGCGCCTCTCGCTCATCTGCTCCATGCTCGATACGATGCGGCGCGCCGACAAGGACCGCAACGCCCGCGGCTGGACTTCGCCGATCGGCATGCTGAAAATCACCCGCTGTTGCGCGATGATCTGCGAACTCGGAACGTCGATCGCCAAGGCGGGCTATCGCGAATGCGACAGGCAGGCGCTTGAAGAGATCATGCGCGAGACACGGCAGGTTCTGCATTTGCTGAATGCGCGAGCCGCCGGCTGAGGATTACGGGAAAGCCGGCGCCTTGCGTCAAAGCGCCCTTGAATCTTGCAGCGAACCAACACCATTTCGCCAAATTTAAAGGTTCTTGCAGTATGAAAGCCCGTGTCAATCGCCGGGCAAAGGGGCTATAGCGCATGCAGACGAAACAAGCGGCAGGCCGTGAACCGGCAGCCCGGCATGAACAGGACACCGTCCCGGCGACAGCGATGCGCGACCTCGATTTCTCCAATATCCTCGACGTCGAGCTCTTGCAGAAGCAGTGTGACGCCGTTGCCGAGGCCAACCGCAACCGACCCGACGTCCTGCGCGCCGATCTTCTGGCCGTGCTGAAGAAGGCGAGCACGGAAGGTCGGCAGAAGGCGCGCGCCGCATTGATGGCCGACGGCGGCGGGCTCAATTGCGCCTACCGGATTTCCTGGCTGCAGGACCAGATCATCGCCGCCCTCTACAATTTCGCCACCGCCCATATCTTTCCGCATCAGAAGGACAAGTTTGCGGTGACCGCCGTCGGCGGCTACGGCCGCGACACGCTGGCGCCCGGCTCGGATATCGACCTGCTATTCCTCTTCCTGCCGAGGCCGGCGGAAGAGACGCACAAGGCGGTCGAATTCATGCTCTACGTGCTCTGGGACATGGGCTTCAAGGTCGGCCATGCCACCCGCACGGTGGAGGAATGCATCGCGCTTTCCAAGTCCGACATGACCATCCGCACCGCCATCCTGGAGATGCGCTACATCTGCGGCCTGCAGCGGCTCGAAACCGAGCTCGCGACCCGCTTCGACAAGGAGATCGTCACCGGCACCGGTCCCGAATTCATCGCCGCCAAGCTGGCCGAGCGCGACGAGCGCCACCGCAAGGCGGGCGACACGCGTTATCTCGTCGAACCGAATGTCAAGGAAGGCAAGGGCGGGCTTCGCGACCTGCACACGCTGTTCTGGATATCGAAATATTATTATCACGTGCGCGACCAGGCGGAACTGGTCAAGCTCGGCGTGCTGTCCAAGCACGAATACCGTCTGCTTGAGAAAGCCGACGATTTTCTCTGGGCGGTGCGCTGCCATATGCACTTCCTGACCGGCAAGGCCGAGGAGCGCCTGTCCTTCGATATCCAGCGCGAGATCGCCGAAGCCTTCGGTTATCACACCCGCCCGGGCCTTTCGGCCGTCGAGCGCTTCATGAAGCACTATTTCCTCGTCGCCAAGGATGTCGGCGACCTCACGCGCATCCTCTGCGCCGCGCTCGAAGACCAGCAGGCGAAGTCGATCCCGGGCCTCACCGGCGTCATCAGCCGCTTCACCCATCGCAACCGCAAGATCGCCGGCAGCGTCGAATTCGTCGAAGACCGCGGCCGCATCGCGCTCGCCGAGCCCGAAGTCTTCAAGCGCGATCCGGTCAACATCATCCGGCTCTTCCACGTCGCCGACATCAATGGGCTGGAATTCCATCCAGACGCGCTGAAACGCGTCACCCGTTCACTCGCTTTGATCGATAATAGCTTGCGGGAAAACGACGAGGCCAACCGCCTGTTCATGTCGATCCTGACGTCGAAGCGTGATCCGGCGCTCATCTTGCGGCGGATGAACGAGGCCGGCGTGCTCGGCCGCTTCATCCCCGAATTCGGCAAGATCGTCGCGATGATGCAGTTCAACATGTATCACCACTATACGGTCGATGAACATCTGATCCGCACCGTCGACATTCTCTCCGAGATCGACAAGGGGCGCGCCGAGGACCTGCATCCGCTCGCCAACAAGCTGATGCCCGGCATCGAGGATCGCGAAGCGCTGTATGTCGCCGTTCTCCTCCACGACATCGCCAAAGGCCGCCAAGAGGATCATTCGATCGCCGGCGCCCGCGTCGCCCGCAAGCTCTGCGCCCGTTTCGGCCTGTCGCAGAAGCAGACTGAGATCGTCGTCTGGCTGATCGAGGAACATCTGACCATGTCGATGGTGGCGCAGACCCGCGACCTCACCGACCGCAAGACGATCACCGATTTCGCCGACCGCGTGCAGTCGCTCGACCGGCTGAAGATGCTCTTGATCCTGACGATCTGCGATATCCGCGCCGTCGGTCCGGGCGTCTGGAACGGCTGGAAAGGCCAGCTTCTGCGCACGCTCTATTATGAAACCGAGCTGCTGCTGGCCGGCGGCTTTTCGGAGGTCTCCCGCAAGGAGCGGGCCAATGCCGCTGCCGAAGCGCTGCATTCGGCACTCGCCGACTGGAACCAGAAGGACCGCAATACCTATACCAAGCTGCACTACCAGCCCTATCTGCTCTCGGTACCGCTGGAAGACCAGATCCGTCACGCCCATTTCATCCGCCAGTCGGATAAGGCGGGCCAGGCGCTCGCCACCACGGTGCGTACCGACAGTTTCCACGCGATCACCGAGATCACCGTGCTGTCGCCCGACCATCCGCGACTGCTCGCCGTCATTGCCGGCGCCTGTGCTGCGGCCGGGGCCAATATCGTCGACGCCCAGATCTTCACCACATCGGACGGGCGGGCGCTCGACACGATCCATGTCAGCCGCGAATTTACCGACGATGCCGACGAACTGCGCCGGGCGGCGACGATCGGACGGATGATCGAGGACGTGCTATCCGGCCGCAAGCGGCTGCCCGAAGTCATCGCCACGCGCGCGCGCAACCGCAAGAAAAGCAAGGCATTCGTCATTCCGCCGTCGGTCAACATCACCAACAGCCTGTCGAACAAGTTCACCGTCATCGAGGTCGAATGCCTCGACCGGCCGGGACTGCTGTCCGAGATCACCGCCGTGCTCTCTGATCTGTCGCTTGACATCCAGTCGGCCCGCATCACCACCTTCGGCGAGAAGGTAATCGACACCTTCTACGTCACCGACCTGGTCGGCCAGAAAATATCAGGCGACAGCAAGCGCGCCAACATCACCGCCCGGATGAAGGCGGTCATGGCCGAGGAGGAGGATGAATTGCGCGAGCGTATGCCCTCCGGCATCATCGCGCCTGCAGCCACCGCCCGGACCCCGCCTACCACCGAAAAAAAGGCCGGTTCCCCCATATGAGCCACCACGCATGAGCCCAAACGCATGAGCCTCGTCAAGAAATTCGCGACCGTCGGCGGCGCCACCCTCGGCAGCCGCATCTTCGGCTTCGCCCGCGAAACGCTGATGGCTGCGGCCCTCGGCACCGGACCGATGGCCGACGTCTTCTACGCCGCCTTCCGCTTTCCGAACCTGTTCCGCCGGCTGTTTGCCGAGGGCGCCTTCAACGCCGCCTTCGTGCCGCTCTTTGCCAAGGAGATCGAGGCGAACGGCACGGATGGCGCCAAGCGTTTTTCGGAAGAA
Organism: Rhizobium sp. P1_E1; assembly: GCF_056406015.1. Taxonomy (NCBI): domain Bacteria; kingdom Pseudomonadati; phylum Pseudomonadota; class Alphaproteobacteria; order Hyphomicrobiales; family Rhizobiaceae; genus Rhizobium; species Rhizobium sp. P1_E1. The sequence goes on from NZ_JBFUAY010000001.1 coordinate 42,558, forward strand.
GTCTTCGGCGTGCTGTTTTCGGTACTGCTCCTCATCACCATCGTGATGGAGCTTGCCATGCCGCTGTTGGTGCGCTTCGTCATCGCGCCGGGCTTTGCCGACGATCCCGACAAGTTCTCGATCACGATCCGCATGGCGGCGGTGATGTTTCCCTATCTGATGTGCATGTCGCTGACGGCGATGATGAGCGGCATGCTGAATTCGCTGCATCATTTCTTCGCCGCCGCCATCGCGCCCGTCTTCCTCAACGTGGTGATGATCGGGGCGCTGTTTTATGCGCTCTATACCGGCGCCGATCCGCTGGCGACGGCCTGGTACCTCTCCTGGGGCGTTCTTGCCGCCGGCGTCCTGCAGCTCGCCGTCGTCTATGTCGGCGTGCTTGCAGCCGGCATGAGCATCGGCTTCCGTTTCCCGAAGATGACACCGAACGTCAAGCGGCTGCTGATCCTGGCGGTGCCGGCTGCGGTGACGGGCGGCATCACCCAGATCAACCAGCTGATCGGCCAGGCGATCGCCTCTTCCCGCGACGGCGCGATCGCAGCGCTGCAATATGCCGACCGCATCTATCAGCTGCCGCTCGGCGTCGTCGGCGTCGCCGTCGGCGTGGTGCTTCTGCCGGAACTTGCCCGGGCGCTGAAAGGCGGCAACCTGCGGGAGGCCGGAAACCTGCAGAACCGCTCGATCGAATTCGTGCTGTTCCTGACGATCCCAGCCGCCTTCGCGCTCTGGATCCTGTCCGACGAGATCATCCGGGTGCTCTATGAGCGCGGCGCCTTCCATCAGGAAAACACTGCGGTCGTCGGCTCGATCCTGGCGATTTACGGCATCGGCCTGCCGGCCTTTGTGTTGATCAAGGCATTGCAGCCCGGCTTCTATGCCCGCGAGGACACCAAGACGCCGATGCGCTTTTCGGCCGTCGCGGTTGCGACCAACTGCGCCACGGCGCTGACGCTCTTCCCCTATATGGGTGCGCCCGGCATCGCGGTTGCCGAAGCCACGGCCGGCTGGATCAGCACTGTGCTGCTGTTCACCACGCTTTTGCGCCGCGGCCACCTGACATGGGAATGGGCGCTGGCAAAGCGCACCGCTCTGCTGATCGTCGCCGCGGCCGTCATGGGTGCGGCGATCGTCTTCCTCAAGCAGCACTGGGCGCCCTGGCTTGCCTCCGGCGCGCCGCTTGTCACCAAGATCGGTACCCTCGGGCTGCTGATTGCGATTGCGATGCTAATCTATTTCGCCGCCGCTTTCCTGGTCGGCGGGGCAAATCTCGGCATGATCCGACGCAATCTGAACCGCAAGCCGGCGCCGGCAAAGGACGGATGAGGGCGCACTTTTCCTGGTATTGCTTCAGCAATCGACCCATCGCCTTTGCGGTCCGACGTCGACATGGATGATGCCGTTGCAATAGCTGCCGATACCGCCGATGCCCGGCGCGCTTCTTGCGGCAGCAATGATCGTGCGTTCCGACAGGCCGGGCATCCTGATATCGGCCGCCAGACATTTTCCGTGCAGCGACCCATGGCGGCGGGGATGCGGCCTGTGGCCCGAGGTTATCACAGGGCGTCGGCCGGTCTTCGCAGCAATATGCGACAGGACCGCTCGCAGGCGCCCTGGAAAGCAGCCGGCACGAACGCTGACTGTCTGGACCGTATAGGCGAGACGTGCCTGATGTTTTGGAAGATGAACGCCATGCCTTTTCATGTCTTGACCGACGGCACCCGTTGCTGATTGAAAGGCGAAAAGGCCTGCCATGGCGAGCAAAATTGCGTTCTGCATGGTCGCTCCGATCGGCTATCCAGCGACCCCAACGGCGCCGGCACCAGGCGCAGGATTTTCGGTTCAAAAAAAGCTTTTTTGTGAAATTTTATACTCAATTATGAGTAAGTCGGTTGATCAATTCGGCTTAAAATCCGGGGAATTGTGGCTCAAAGGTGGAATAAACATCTCAAACGCGAGGCAGCACATGACGATCCAGTCTCTTTTCCTCGTCACCCTCGTGGTCGACGATTACGACCGCGCCAAGGCTTTTTATTGCGATGGTCTCGGTTTCGATTGCCTTCAGGACGAGCTGCAGCCGGAGGGCAAGCGCTGGGTGGTGGTGAAGCCGAGGGGCGGGGATGGAGCCGCGTTTCTGCTGGCGCAGGCGGCAGGCGAGACGCAGCGCGCGGCCATCGGCAATCAGACGGGTGGCCGTGTCGGCTTCTTTCTAAAGACCGACGATTTCGCCCGCGACCATGCCGCGATGCTGGCAGTCGGCGTGCGCTTTCTGGAAGAGCCGCGTCATGAGGTTTACGGCACGGTGGCGGTCTTTGCGGATCCCTACGGCAACACTTTCGATCTGATCCAACACGCGGCTGCCTGAACCCCTTGATTGCGACCGGTCGGCCGTGCATAAGCCGCCGCGTTAGCAACATGGGCGCAAAGCCCTGGGGCCCTCCACCAGCCTATTGAGGACGACATGAGCGAATTCAAGAAACTCGTATTCTCCGGCGTGCAGCCGACCGGCAATCTGCATCTCGGCAATTATCTCGGCGCGATCCGCCGGTTCGTGGCACTGCAGGAAGGCAATGACTGCATCTACTGCGTCGTCGACATGCATGCGCTCACCGCCCAACTCGTGCACGAGGACATGCCGAGCCAGACGCGCTCGATCGCCGCTGCCTTCATCGCCGCCGGCATCGACCCGGAAAAGCATATCGTCTTCAATCAGTCGGCCGTGCCGCAGCATGCCGAACTCGCCTGGATCTTCAACTGCGTTGCCCGCATCGGCTGGATGAACCGGATGACGCAGTTCAAGGACAAGGCCGGCAAGGACCGCGAGCAGGCCTCGCTCGGCCTTTACGCCTATCCGAGCCTGATGGCCGCCGACATTCTCGTCTATCGCGGTACCCATGTTCCGGTTGGCGAGGACCAGAAGCAGCATCTGGAGCTTGCCCGCGACATCGCGATGAAGTTCAACCTCGACTATGCCGAGCATATCAGCAGGACCGGCTACGGCGTCGACATCACCGTCGGCAACGAGCCGGTACATGCCTATTTCCCGATGGTCGAGCCGCTGATCGGCGGGCCGGCGCCGCGCGTCATGTCGCTGCGCGACGGCACCAAGAAAATGTCGAAATCGGATCCCTCCGATCTCTCGCGCATCAACCTGATGGATGACGAGGACGCGATCTCGAAGAAGATCCGCAAGGCCAAGACCGATCCGGACGGCTTGCCGAGCGAGATCGACGGGTTGCAGGGCCGTCCGGAAGCCGAAAATCTGGTGGCGATCTATGCCGCACTCGCCGACAAGTCGAAGGCGGACGTGCTGGCCGAATTCGGCGGCCAGCAGTTCTCCGTCTTCAAGCCGGCGCTGGTCGATTTGGCGATCCACGTGCTGGCGCCGATCACCGGCGAAATGCGCCGGCTGATGGACGATACCAGCCATATCGACGCGATCCTGCGCAAGGGCGGCGAGCGCGCAAGAGCGCGCGCCGAGGTGACGATGAGCCAAGTGCGCGACGTCATCGGCTTCCTCTATTGAGATAAATCTCCTCTTCTCTCCGCCGTGGGAGAAGGGGACCGTCCGCTGGGGAGAAGGCGACCTTCCCCGGGGGAGAAGAGGATTTCTTCTCGGGCATCAGGGCAAAAACTGGACTTGCAAATTTTCCGCTTCGGGTGTCAGAGTCGGCGCCATGGTATCGAAGCGACTCTCACGGCTCGAAGGTCACCGCCGCAAATTCATGGCGGTGATTGACGGCACACCCGAATGCCAACGCGCCGTTCATTATGCCGGCCGGCGCGCGAAGAATTCCAATGGCGGGCTGGTGCTGCTCTATGTGATCCCGGATGGGGATTTCCAGCAATGGCTCGGCGTCGAAGAAATCATGCGGGCCGAAGCGCGTGAAGAGGCCGAGGCGGTCGTTGCCAAGATCGCCCAGATCGTGCGCGAGACCATCGGCATCGAGCCTGAGGTCGTCATCCGCGAGGGCGGTGCTGCCGAACAGATCAACGCCGTGATCGAGGAAGACCGCGATGTGGCGATCCTGGTTCTGGCCGCCGGTTCGGCGAAGGAAGGTCCAGGGCCGCTGGTCTCCTCGGTCGCCGGCCGCGCGGCGGCGTTTCCGATCCCGGTCACCGTGCTGCCGGATACGCTGACCAACGAGGAAATCGACGCCCTCTGCTAGAGCATGATGCCGAAAAGTGTGCGCGGTTTTCGGACGACATCATGCTCTAACTATTTAATTTAGAACAGGATTCAGATTTTAGGCCGACTTGGCCTAAAATCATCCTGTTCTAGCTTTTCTTGAGTACAAGTCTCTTGATTAGAGCCGCCAATCGGCTTATCTTCTTTTGAAGAATTCTAAAGACGGCCGAAACCATGGGCCGGCCGCATGGAGAACCAGATGTTCATTCAGACCGAAGCCACGCCGAACCCCGCCACGCAGAAATTCCTGCCGGGCAAGGTGGTGATGGAAAACGGCACGGCCGAGTTCCGCAGCACTGAGGAGGCTGCAGCCTCGCCGCTCGCCGCTCGGCTGTTCGAAATATCGGGCGTCACCGGCGTCTATTTCGGCTATGATTTCATTTCCGTCTCCAAGGACAATGCCGACTGGCAACATCTTAAGCCGGCTATATTAGGTTCGATCATGGAGCACTTCATGTCCGGCAAGCCGGTCATGGGCGATGCCTCCATCCTTTCCGAAGACGCCGATGCCGGCGACGAATTCTTCGACGAAGGCGATGAATCGATCGTGCTGACCATCAAGGAGCTTCTGGAAACCCGCGTGCGCCCGGCCGTTGCCCAAGACGGCGGCGACATCACCTTCCGCGGCTTCAGGGACGGCAAGGTCTATCTGAACATGAAGGGTTCCTGCGCCGGCTGCCCGTCTTCGACGGCAACGCTGAAGCACGGCGTGCAGAACCTGCTGCGCCATTTCGTTCCGGAAGTGCAGGAAGTGATTGCCGCTTAAAAATCTTGAATTCGTCCGGCCGTTCATCTCAGGTTCGACCGAACGGATTTATCGATAGGCGACACTAGTTTATTCGGAAATTGATGGCATGATCATTCTGGCGCTCGACACGGCAGGTGTGGACTGCGCTGCCGCCGTCTATGACAGCGGCAGGGATACGGTGCTGGGGGAGGCATCGGACATGATCGGCAAGGGGCATGCTGAACATCTGATTGGTATCGTCGATCGCGCGCTGGATCAGGCGGGACTTGCACTTTCTCATATCGACCGCCTTGCCGTCACCATCGGTCCCGGCTCCTTTACCGGTATCCGCGTCGGTGTTGCCGCAGCCCGCGGTTTTGCGCTCTCCCTCAATGTGCCGGCCGTCGGCATCACGACACTCGAAGTCATGGCCTCAGCCCAGCGCGACAAGACGCCTCATCGCGCCGTGCTGGCGGCGATGGATGCCAAGCGCGACGAGATCTACCTCCAGTCCTTCGCAGCCGACGGTTCGTCCCTCGACACGCCACGGGCAGTCAGCGTTGCAGAAGCACAGGCATTTGCCGCCGGCTTCGACGGCGAGATCACCGGTTCGGCGACGGCGCTGCTGAAGGCCGACACCGGCGGCGATCACACCAACAGGTTCCCGATCTCCATCGTGGCGCGCCTGGGCGCTGCCGCCTCCCCCGATGCCGGAAAGCCGAAGCCCCTTTATCTGCGCGGACCCGATGCCAAACCGCAGGCCGGATACGCGATTGCGCGACGAGTATGACGATGCTGGAAGCCTATCTGACGCTGAAACCGGAATTCGAGATCATCGCCATGGAGCGCGAGGATTGCCGCGATGTCGCCGTCCTGCACGGCGAGCGCTTCGCCCGGCCCTGGGGCGACGGTGAATTTCACGGCCTGCTGATGCAGGACACTGTGTTCGGCTTCGTCGCGCGCCAGACCAATGCCATCCTGAAAAAGCCGCTTCCGGGTTTCATTCTTGCCCGCCATGTCGCCGGCGAGGCTGAAATCCTGACCATTGCCGTGCAGGCGAAGGTCGCCCGTGCCGGACTGGGCTGGCGGCTGATGCAGGCGGCGATGCGGGAAGCGCGGTCGCGCGGCGGCGAGAGCATGTTTCTCGAGGTCGACAACGGCAATACGGCAGCGCTTGGCCTCTACCGCAAGCTCGGCTTCGAAAAGGTCGGCGAACGTCAGGGTTACTACAGACAGGAAAACGGCGCCCTCTCCACGGCGCTTGTCATGAAGCGCGTTCTTCGGTAGTTCCCTGGCAGCAAGATGACATGCAGGCCGGCGCAAATGCCGTGCGGCGTTGTCGAAACACGAATGTCTCTATAGGCCGGCGATGACTGATGTAGCCAAGACCCTTGAGGAGCTTTGCACCGAACGCGGCATGCGCATGACCGAGCAGCGCCGCGTGATCGCGCGCATCCTGGAAGACTCGGAAGACCATCCCGACGTCGAAGAACTCTACCGCCGCTCGGTGAAGGTCGATGCGAAGATCTCGATCTCGACCGTCTATCGCACCGTGAAACTGTTCGAGGATGCCGGCATCATCGCCCGGCACGACTTCCGCGACGGGCGCTCGCGCTACGAAACGGTGCCGGAAGAACACCACGACCATCTGATCGACCTGAAGACCGGCACGGTCATCGAATTCCGCTCGCCGGAGATCGAGGCGCTGCAGGAGCGCATCGCCCGCGAGCACGGCTTCCGGCTGGTCGACCACCGGCTGGAGCTCTACGGCGTGCCGTTGAAGAAGGAAGACCTCTGAAGCAATGGCAGCCCGGGAGACCAGCATTTGATCGCCTGGTTGCGCATCGCCTTCGCCGCGGTCGTCATCCTTGCCGTCAGCATCGTGCTCATGCCGCTGCAGGTGCTGGCGCTGCGTTTCGACTGGCGGCTGCGCCGCAGCCTGCCGCGCGTCTGGCACCGGATCGTCTGCTATTGCCTCGGCATCCGCGTCCGCGTGAGCGGCAAGCTGGAAGATCGCCGGCCGCTGATGCTCTGTTCCAACCATTCTTCCTGGCTGGATATCATGGTGATGTCGGCCGTTGCCGACGTCGTCTTCATTGCCAAGATCGAGGTGCGCGACTGGCCGATCTTCGGCGCGCTCGCCAAACTGCAGAAGAGTGTCTTCGTCGTGCGCGAGGAGCGGCGCAAGACCGGCCATCAGGCAAACGAGATCGCCGGGCGCATGGCCGACGGTGAGATCGTCGTGCTCTTCCCCGAGGGCACGACCTCGGACGGCAACCGGCTGTTGGAGGTCAAGTCGTCGCTGTTCGGCGCTGCCGCGATGGYGGTGCCGACGTCGCCGACGGGAACGGTCGTGGTGCAGCCAGTGGCGGTTGCCTATACCAGGGTGCACGGCATCGCCATGGGGCGCTATCACCGGCGGCTCGCGGCCTGGCCGGGGGATCTCGACCTCTTGCCGCATCTCATCGATATCGTGCGCTGCGGCGCCATCGACGCCGAAGTTTCCTTCGGCGAGGCGGTGGATTACCGCGCCGATACCAGCCGCAAGGAGGTGAGCGCGACGATTGCCTTGCGCATCCGCAACCTCCTCAACAGCCGACTGCGCGGGCGGGAAATCTCCTGAAACAAGATTTCGATTTTCTCCGGCGTCAAAAACCACTAAATAGCGCGCCATGACACAGGACAGCGCCCTTCTCCCGGCCCCGAAGGCAATCCCCCACGAAGGCCCCAACGAGGCCCTCCGCGACGGCAGCAACAGCCGCAAGGTCTTCATCAAGACCTACGGCTGCCAGATGAACGTCTACGATTCGACGCGCATGAGCGATGCCCTCGCCCGCGACGGCTATGAGCCGACGGACGATATGGAAGAGGCGGATCTCGTTCTCCTCAACACCTGCCATATCAGAGAGAAGGCGGCCGAGAAGGTCTATTCGGCGCTTGGGCGGCTGCGCGAGATGAAAAAGAAGAAGGCGGCGGACGGCCGGGAGATGATGATCGGCGTTGCCGGCTGTGTCGCCCAAGCCGAAGGCGAGGAGATCCTGCGCCGCGCGCCTGCCGTCGACGTCGTCATCGGCCCGCAGACCTATCACCGCCTGCCGGAGGCGCTGCGCCGGGCCAAACAAGGCCAGCGCGTCGTCGATACCGAATATGCGATCGAAGACAAATTCGAGCATCTGCCGATCGCCGAGAGCCGAAAGATCCGCGCCCGCGGCGTTACCGCCTTCCTGACGGTGCAGGAGGGCTGCGACAAGTTCTGCACTTTCTGTGTCGTGCCCTATACACGCGGCTCGGAAGTGTCGAGGCCGGTTTCCCAGATCGTCGAGGAAGCCGAAAAGCTCGCCGAAAGCGGGGTGCGCGAGATCACCCTGCTCGGGCAGAACGTCAACGCCTGGCACGGCGCCGGGCCGCGGGGCGAGGCATGGAGCCTCGGCGACCTGCTCTACCGGCTGGCCGAGATCCCCGGCCTTGCCCGGCTGCGCTATACCACAAGCCATCCGCGCGACATGGACGACCGGCTGATCAATGCCCATCGCGACCTCAGGGCGCTGATGCCGTATCTGCACCTGCCGGTGCAATCAGGTTCGGACCGCATCCTGAAAGCGATGAACCGGCGTCATACGGCGGCCGAATATCTGGCGCTGATTGCGCGCATCCGCACGGTGCGGCCGGACATCGCACTGTCGGGCGATTTCATCACCGGCTTTCCGGGGGAGACAGACAAGGATTTTGAGGATACACTGAGGCTTGTGGAGGAGGTCCGTTATGCACAGGCCTTCTCGTTCAAATACTCGACACGGCCGGGCACACCCGGCGCGGAACTGAAGGACCAGGTGCCGGAAGAGATCAAGGCAGAACGGCTGGAACGCCTGCAAATGCTTCTCCTGAAGCAGCAGCAGGAATTTGCCGAATCCTGCATCGGCAAAGAGATTGACCTGTTGCTCGAAAAGCCCGGTCGCATGCCGGAACAACTAATCGGACGTTCTCCCTGGCTTCAATCTGTGAATGTTGATGCAAAAGCATCGCAAATCGGTGACATTATCAAAGTGCGAATCACAGGAACCGGAACGAACAGCCTGTTTGCCGAACGCGCAGAGGCTGCGGTTTAACCTAAGGAGCCCGACCGCTTGAACGGACAAGAATTGGTTTCTTCTTCACCGCGCCACCCCCGCACGCCGAGCGACACCAATCACTTCGTCCTGACGTTCGAGAACAACCGCTTCGCCAGCGAGCTCTTCGGTCAATTCGACCAGAACCTCAAACTGCTCGAGCAACGGCTGAACATCGATGCGCGGGCGCGCGGCAATTCGGTCGTCATCACAGGCGATATCGTGACCACCAACCAGGCGCGGCGCACACTCGACTATCTCTATGAAAAGCTTCAGAAAGGCGGCAGCGTGGAACGATCCGACGTCGAGGGCGCAATCCGTATGGCGGTCGCCGCCGACGATCAGCTCAGCCTGCCAACCATGGAGCGCAAGGCCAAGCTGACGATGGCACAGGTTTCCACACGCAAGAAGACGATCATCGCCCGTACGCCGACCCAGGATGCCTATATCAGGGCGCTGGAACGCGCCGAGCTTGTCTTCGGCGTCGGCCCGGCCGGCACCGGCAAGACCTATCTCGCCGTCGCCCATGCCGCTCAGCTCCTGGAGCGTGGCGCGGTCGAAAAGATCATCCTGTCGCGCCCGGCTGTCGAGGCCGGCGAGCGCCTCGGCTTCCTGCCCGGCGACATGAAGGAAAAGGTCGACCCCTATCTTCGCCCGCTTTATGATGCGCTCTACGACATGATCCCTGCCGACAAGGTCGATCGGGCAATCACCGCCGGCGTCATCGAAATCGCGCCGCTCGCCTTCATGCGCGGCCGCACGCTCGCCAACGCCGCCATCATCCTCGACGAAGCGCAGAATACGACGTCGATGCAGATGAAGATGTTCCTGACGCGTCTCGGCGAAAATGCCCGCATGATCGTCACCGGCGACCCGAGCCAGATCGACCTGCCGCGCGGCGTCAAATCCGGCCTCGTCGAGGCCTTGCAGCTTCTGAACGGCGTCGAGGGCATCTCGATCGTGCGCTTCAAGGATACCGACGTCGTCCGCCATCCGCTGGTCGGGCGCATCGTCAGGGCCTATGATTCCACTTACGCCGTCGAAACCGAAGAAGTCAGCCGGCAGGACTAATGGCCGAACTCGACATCCAGATCAGCGTCGAGGACGTCGGCTGGCCCGGCGAGGAGACGCTGCTGTCGTTTTGCGAACGCGTGCTCGGTGCCGCGGTGGTCTATCTCCGCGACAGCGAGAAGCAGCCCTTCCCGACGATGCCGCCCGAGGTTTCGCTCGTCTTCACCGACGATGCCTCGATCCAGGACATCAACGCCGAATGGCGCGGCAAGGACAAGGCGACCAATGTGCTCTCCTTTCCGGCCTTTCCGGTTCAGCCCGGCAAGATGCCCGGCCCGATGCTGGGCGACATCATCATCGCCCGGGAGACGTTGGAGCGGGAAGCGGCCGAGCTAGAAAAGAGTTTCGACGACCACCTGACCCACCTTCTGGTGCACGGTTTCTTGCATCTTCTCGGCTACGACCATATGAATAGTGCCGAAGCCGAAATTATGGAGGGGCTGGAGACTCGCATTTTGGCCCAGCTCGGCCTATCTGATCCCTACGAGGGTCAAGACCTTAAAATGGAACCATGAGCGACTTTACGACGAAGCCGGCGGCAGACGCCAAGGACTCCGAGTCATCCTCCTCTTCGGACGAGGCAGGCAGTAGTAGTCGGCCATCCGGCCGATCGCAATCCTTCTGGTCGCGCGCCGCGCGCATCCTTCGCCCGCAGCAGGGCTCGCGACTGCGCGAGGATCTCGCCGACGCGCTGATGACCGATGCGGCCGGCGACGACGCCTTTTCGCCCGACGAACGGGCGATGCTCAACAACATCCTGCGCTTTCGCGAGGTGCGCGTCGCCGACGTGATGGTGCCGCGCGCCGATATCGAGGCGGTCGACCAGAACATCACCATCGGCGAGCTGATGATCCTCTTTGAGGAATCCGGCCGCTCGCGCATGCCCGTCTATGCCGATACGCTCGACGATCCGCGTGGCATGGTGCATATCCGCGACCTGCTCTCCTACGTCGCCAAGCAGGCGCGCAACAAGCGCCGCGGCCCGACGAAACCGGCCGTTGCCGTGCCGGCGATCGAGGTTGCGCCCGAAAACATCCAGAAGACCACGCGTTCGGCCAAGACGAATTTCGATCTCGCCCGCGTCGACCTGCAAAAGACGCTGGCCGAGGCCGGTATCATCCGCAAGATCCTGTTCGTGCCGCCGTCGATGCTGGCGTCCGACCTGTTGCGTCGCATGCAGGTGAACCGCACGCAGATGGCGCTCGTCATCGACGAGTATGGCGGCACCGACGGGCTTGCCTCGCATGAGGACATCGTCGAGATGGTGGTCGGCGACATMGACGACGAACATGACGACGAAGAGGTGATGTTCAAGCGCGTCGCCGAAGACGTCTTCATCGCCGACGCGCGCGTCGAACTGGAAGAGATCGCCGCGGCGATCGGGCCGGATTTCGACATCAGCGAGCAGGTCGACGAGGTCGATACGCTGGGCGGCCTGATCTTCTCGGCGCTCGGCCGCATCCCGGTGCGCGGCGAAGTCGTCCAGGCGCTCCCGGGCTTCGAATTCCACATCCTCGACGCCGATCCGCGCCGCATCAAGCGGCTGCGCATCACCCGCAAGCGCCATGCGATCCGCCGCCGGACCAAGCTGGATGGCGACATCTCCCCCGGCTCCGAGGCCGGCGACGACCGGCCGGCGGAATCGACCGCGAACTGACAGCACCCAACTGACGGGACAAAGAGCCGCTTTTTTGAAAGACTGCGAACGGGTTGATTCGCGGTTTGATGGGAGTGCGCATGGAGCGGCTTGCGGACAGGGTTATCCTCGTCTGGGGTTTCAAACGGTCGCTGCTGGCCATCGCCGCCGGGGCATTCGCGGTTCTGGCGCTGCCGCCCATCGGTTTTTTCGCGGCGATGTTCGTCTCCTTCACACTGCTCGTCTGGCTGATCGACGGGGCGGCGGCTTCGCCTGAAAGCGGCCTGATCGGCAGGCTATGGCCGGCGTTTGCCACCGGCTGGCTGTTCGGCTTCGGCTATTTCGTCGCCGGCCTCTGGTGGCTCGGCCATGCGCTGCTGGTCGATCAGGAAGAATTCGCCTGGGCGCTGCCGCTGGCAATCCTCGGGCTGCCGGCCTGTCTTGCAATCTTCTACGGGCTGGCGGGTGCCCTTGCCCGCATCTTCTGGTCAGATGGCATGGGGCGGATCGCCGCCCTTGCGGCAGGCTTCGGGCTGATGGAATGGCTTCGAAGCGTGATCCTCACCGGCTTTCCCTGGAATGCCATCGGCTACGGCATGATGCCGGTTCCGCTGATGATGCAGTCGGCACATGTGATCGGGGCGATGGGGGTGACGGCCCTTGCCGTCTTCGTCTTTTCCGCGCCTGCCCTTGCCGGGACACGGCAAGGGGCGCGGCCGGGCATCGCGCTTGCTGTCCTGCTGTTTGCCGCCCATCTCGGTTATGGCGCTTATGCTCTCCATCTCGCGCCGCGGCCGGACGCCTTGCCAGAGGACAAACGGCCGGTGGTGCGGCTGGTGCAGCCGGCCATCGACCAGGCGGCGAAGATGGATAACGACGCCGACCGCGCCGCGATCTTCGAGACGCATCTGAAGCTGTCAGCCGAAGCGCCGAAGAATGGCGGGCGCAAGCCCGATATCATCGTCTGGCCGGAAACCTCGATCCCCTTCATCCTCACCGACAACCAGGATGCGCTCACGCGGATCGCCGATACGCTTGACGACAATCAGATCCTGATCGCCGGCGCCGTACGCGCCGAGGAAATGGGACCGGGCACCCCGGTGCGCTACTATAATTCCATTTACGTGATCGACGGCCGCGGCCAGATCATCGCCGCCTCCGACAAGGTGCATCTGGTGCCTTTCGGCGAATATCTGCCCTTCGAGGACGTGCTCACCGGATTCGGCATCCAGAACGTCGTCGAGATGCCGGGAGGGTTTTCGGCCGCGGCAAGCCGGCACCTGCTGACGCTGCCCGGCGGGCTCAATCTCTATCCGCTGATCTGCTACGAAATCATTTTCCCCGATGAAATGACCGGCGACATAAAAGACGCCAACGCGATCCTCAATATCACCAATGATGCCTGGTTCGGCGCGACGCCCGGCCCCTACCAGCATTTCCAGCAGGCGCGGGTACGGGCCGTGGAAACCGGCCTGCCGCTGATTCGTGATGCCAATAGCGGCATTTCAGCGCTGGTGAATGCCCATGGGGAAATTATTGCGGGTCTCGATCTTGCGGAAACCGGCTTCATCGATGCAACGCTCGATAGTATCAGCGACGGGCGCGGAACAACATACCCCCGGCAAACTTACTTCTGGTTGACCGAGGCGCTGCTGATTCTGATTGCGCTAATTTCTCGCAGAGGTTTTATTTCCGGGTTGAATTGACCAAAAACCCCTAAAATTGCATAGTGATGACAATCGGCGTTCTTAACGTATGTTTGAAGGTGGGTTCCTCACCGCTTGCAACGTGGCGTTTTGGGATGGATCAGGGGCATGCCGGTTAGAAACAGGTTGAAATTCTTAGCTAGGGCACGACCATGATTGAAAACAAAAAGAAGCCGAATCCGATCGACATCCATGTTGGCAGCCGTATTCGCCTCCGTCGTACGATGCTGGGCATGAGCCAGGAAAAGCTTGGCGAAAGCCTTGGCATCACATTCCAGCAGATCCAGAAATACGAAAAGGGCACCAACCGCGTCGGCGCAAGCCGTCTGCAGAACATCTCGAACATCCTCAATGTTCCGGTGTCCTTTTTCTTCGAGGACGCGCCCGGCGAACATTCTGCCGGCGGCGGCATGGCCGAAGCCTCCAGTTCGAATTACGTCGTCGATTTCCTGTCTTCCTCGGAAGGCCTGCAGCTCAACCGCGCCTTCGTCAAAATTTCCGATCCCAAGGTTCGCCGCAAGGTCGTGGAGCTGGTGAAAGCTTTGGCAGCTGAAGCCGACGCCGACTGAACGACGACCATCGCAGAATTCGAAAGGCGGTCGAAAGGCCGCCTTTTTTGCGTTTTTGGGGCAAAATTTGTCACTTTGCCGCAGATATAAAGATATATTTATGTCCTTCTGCGCTTGTCATCGGCCCTCGAACTGAGTACCTACTAGCTGGCTTTTATTCTTTGAGGGGAATCCCGAAATGCGCGCGAATTATCTCTTTACCAGCGAATCTGTTGCCGAAGGTCATCCGGACAAAGTCTGTGACCGCATCTCCGACGAGATCGTCGATCTGGTCTACCGCGAAGCGGCCAAGACCGGCGTCAATCCATGGGGCGTGCGCATTGCCTGCGAAACGCTGGCGACGACCAACCGCGTCGTCATCGCCGGCGAAGTTCGTCTGCCGCCGAGCCTGATGAAGAAGGACAAGGACGGCAAGGACGTCATCAACCCGTCGAAGTTCAAGGCCGCCGCTCGCCGCGCCATCAAGGATATCGGCTACGAGCAGGATGGCTTCCACTGGAAGAAGGCCAAGATCGACGTGCTGCTTCACTCGCAGTCGGCCGACATCGCGCAGGGCGTCGACAGCGCTTCTGACCAGCAGGGCGACGAAGGCGCCGGCGACCAGGGCATCATGTTCGGTTATGCCTGCCGCGAAACGCCGGATCTGATGCCGGCTCCGATCTATTATTCCCACAAGATCCTGCAGCTGCTCGCGGTTGCCCGCAAGAAGGGCGACGGCGAAGTTGCCAAGCTCGGCCCCGATGCCAAGAGCCAGGTGACCGTGCGTTACGTCGACGGCAAGCCGTCGGAAGCAACCTCGATCGTGCTTTCGACCCAGCATCTCGACGAGAGCTGGGATTCGAACAAGGTCCGCGCCGTCGTCGAGCCCTATATCCGCGAAGCGCTCGGCGAGCTGAAGATCGCTGACGATTGCAAGTGGTACATCAACCCGACCGGCAAGTTCGTCATCGGCGGACCGGACGGCGATGCGGGCCTCACCGGCCGCAAGATCATCGTCGACACCTACGGCGGTGCCGCTCCGCATGGCGGCGGTGCATTCTCCGGCAAGGACACGACGAAGGTCGACCGTTCGGCCGCCTATGCCGCCCGCTATCTTGCCAAGAACGTCGTCGCCGCCGGCCTTGCCGACCGTTGCACGATCCAGATCTCCTACGCGATCGGCGTCGCCCAGCCGCTGTCGATCTATGTCGACCTGCACGGCACCGGCAAGTTCACCGAGGATCAGATCGAGGCAGCGATCCGCAAGAACATGGACCTTTCGCCGACCGGCATCCGCCGCCATCTCGACCTCAACAAGCCGATCTATGCCAAGACCTCCGCTTACGGCCATTTCGGCCGCAAGGCCGGCCGCGACGGCTCGTTCTCCTGGGAGCGCACCGACCTCGTGAAGGCGCTCAAGGAAAGCGTGAAAGCCTGAGATAAAGCATGACGGATATGGAACGCCGCGGCCGGGCGACCGAAGCCTTCTTCGGTCGTCGCAAGGGCAAGGCTCTGCGCGAACAGCAGGCCGAGACGCTGAACAGTCTCCTGCCGGCATTCCTGATCGATCTCTCAGCGGCTCCCCCGGAGCCGCTGACATCCCTCTTCCCGGTTCCGGTGGAGAGATTGCGGCTGGAAATCGGTTTCGGCGGCGGCGAGCACCTGATCCACCGCGCGCTGGAGACGCCTTCGACCGGCTTCATCGGTGTCGAACCCTTCGTCAATTCCATGCAGAAGCTGTTGTCGCGCATCGGCGAGACGGGTGCCTCCAATATCCGCGTCTATAATGACGACGCGACGCAACTGCTCGATTGGCTGCCGGACGGCTCACTCGATCAGATCGACTTGCTCTATCCCGATCCCTGGCCGAAGCGGAAACACTGGAAACGGCGTTTCGTCTCGAAAACCAATCTCGACCGCTTTCATCGCGTGCTGAAGCCTGGCGGCCTGTTCTGCTTCGCCTCCGACATCGACACCTATGTCAACTGGACGCTGATCAAATGCCGCGACCATGGCGGTTTCGACTGGATAGCCAACAATGCAGCGGATTGGCTGACGCCCTATGAGGGCTGGCCGAGCACACGTTACGAGGCCAAGGCCAGGCGCGAGGGCCGGTCTTCGGCCTATCTGACATTCAGGAAGATCTGAGGCTGCCGACAAGTCGGCGAACGCGCCGGGATGTTCCTCGGCGCGAAAGATCGCATGAGGCGCAGGCCTGACGGATTTCCGGTATTGTGCGGCAAGTGCCATCAATGACCGCTAACGGCCCCGAAACGGTCACTGCGCCCCACGGGAATTCCGCATTTCGGCATCGCGCCACTGCTGCCATCGCTGCCTCAGCTTGCTCCGGGACATGCCTATGGATTCACCGAGAATCTCGACTTTGAGGATCCGTTCCGTGCGGAAATGACGGAAGGCTTGTTTCGATTGGCACCAAGCGATCAAGAGGCTGTGCGTGTCGGCATAGCCGAGAAGCACAGGCCAGACGATGCGGCTGGTGATCGTCTCATCCGCCGCGCGATAGTCGAGCTCAAGCTTGCGGCCTTCCCTGATCGCCAACCTGAGCGGACGCGTATCGCATGTCACATCGCCGCCGACATCATCCGGTTTGATGCCGCCGGCGGGTTGGGCAATATAGGGAAGAAGGTCCTGCGGCATGAYCGATGTGATCTTGGCCATCACATCGCTGGCGGCATTCCGCATGGCCGCGTCATTCAACCTTGCCACCATTTGAACGCCGAGCACGACGGCCTCGATCTCGTCAGGCGTCAGCATGAGCGGCGGCATGTCATATCGCGGATCGAGGACGTAGCCGAACCCCGCTTCACCCTCGATTGGAACACGCTGGGCAATCAGGTGTGCGATATCGCGGTAGACGGTTCGCCGCGCGACCTCAAGTTCATCCGCAAGCTCAGACGAGGTCACCGGGCGGCTCGACCGTCGAAGAATCTGGATGATCTGAAAAAGTCGATCTGCTTTTCGCATGCCTGATGACTCCTGCTGCCACAACGCTGTCAGCACGGCTATGTCACAAAAGCAAGGAAAGAGACGGTCGCGCACCCAAGGAGAAGATCATGAAGTTCGCATCCACCCGCCTCATTGCCTCGGATATGACCGGCATGGTGGCCTTTTATGAGCTTGTGACGGGCTGTCGCGCCGACTGGCTTGCGCCCCACTTCGCCGAGATCGTCACCCCCGGCGCGAGCCTCGCAATAGGCAGCGCGGAAACCGTGGCCTTGTTCAGCGAAGGCAGTGCGGAGCCCGGGGCCAACAGGACGGCCATTCTCGAGTTCATGGTATCGGACGTCGATGCGGAATTCGCACGGCTCAAGGACCAGGTCACGGTCGTGCACGCCCCCAAGGATTTGCCTTGGGGCAATCGGACAGTGCAGATTTCCGATCCCGAGGGGACACGCGTTGCCCTCTATACACCGGTAACCGACGCCGCGAGACAGCGTTTCGCCGGCCGTTGATTGACCGACGCTGTTTGCCGGAGCTTTTGTTTGAGTAACGTTCCGCGCGTCGACGACCGCAACCAGCACGACTCGTCGGCCGCCTCTGGCTCATAGTTGCCCTCGATAGGCCTGGTGACAGGTGCTACCGAATCCTGGAATTTTCAACGTCTTCGCACATAAGGCGTCGAAAGGAGGCTCCGCGCATAGGTCGCGACAAGCAGCCTCAACCGCAGCAAAATCGGATAAGCGGCCACGCACCGGACGAGCGCTGAAACGCGACGGACGCTATTTGACGGTCAGTGCAGGCTGACCGTCTTCAACTCGTCCTCGGCAGCTTTGAAGAAGGTGCTGGAGCGGTTGTCCGTCAAAAGGATCGGCGTGCCGTCGGCGCCGAAGAGTGCCCAGAGATCGACGGTCGGATCGATATCCGGCGCCTCGGGAAAGCACTTGGCGACCTCATCGGTCCGCATTTTTCTGATATAGGCGACCTCGCCGTTGCCGATATGGGCAAGCTCGGATTTGGTCAAGTGAGACGTGGCTTCTTTCATCAACATTCCTGTTCCTCCGGGAGAAGGGACCAACGGTTCGACAAACCGTTGTGCTACTGTGAGACCGAAATGTTAATTTTCTTGACCATTCTCGCAGGTTCCGGACGAATTAGATCGACGGAGAGCAGGCCGTTCTTCAGGCCGGCGCCGAGCACCTGCATGCCGTCGGCAAGAACGAAGGTGCGCTGGAACTGGCGGGCGGCGATGCCGCGATAGAGATAATCCCGCTCGCCCTGTTCGACCTGGCGGCCGCGGATCAGAAGCTGGTTCTCCTCAATGGAGACATCGAGTTCCTCCTCGCTGAAGCCGGCCACGGCAAGGGTGATGCGCAAACGTTCCGGCGCGCCGCTGTCGGCGCCGATGCGTTCGATATTATAGGGCGGATATCCGTCGCTCGCCTTGGAAATGCGCTCCAGCGTCTTTTCCATGGCATCGAAGCCCAGAAGCAGGGGGCTGGCGAAAGGGGTAATGCGGCTCATCTCTTTTCAAGTCCTTGACGCAAGCGACCATCCCGGACCTCAAACGCAGCATCCGGATGCCGCTAATATGGGGAGAAGAGCCCGGCGCTGCAAGGCGTGGGCGCGACGTGTCGGCGCGCCCTCTCAATTTTGAGGTGGTGGCGGCCCGGCTCTTTCCTTGACAAAGCCTCCGCTGCCTCGCATCAAAACGTGCCCGCGCGGAATGTGCTGATTTGTGACGGGAAGTGAAGAAATCGGTGCATGCCGATAACACGCAGTGCGAGGATGGAACGATCGGAATGGCAAGCGCAAGAAAGATCATCATCGACACGGATCCCGGCCAGGACGACGCGGCCGCCATCATGCTTGCCTTCGGCAGTCCCGATGAGCTGGAGGTTTTGGGGATCACCACGGTCGCCGGCAACGTGCCGCTTTCGTTCACCAGCCGCAATGCGCGCATCGTCTGCGAGCTCTGCGGCCGGACGGAGACCAAGGTTTTTGCCGGCGCCGATGCGCCGATCGCCCGCAAGCTGGTAACCGCCGAACATGTGCACGGCAAGACCGGCCTCGACGGTCCGGAACTCAGCGAGCCGACGATGGCGCTGCAGCCCGGCCATGCCGTCGACTTCATCATCGAGACGCTGCGCCGCGAGCCGGAGGGCACGGTAACGCTGTGCACGCTCGGGCCGCTCACCAATATCGGCATGGCCTTCCAGAAGGCGCCCGACATCGTCCCCCGCATCCGCGAGTTGGTGATGATGGGCGGCGGCTTCTTCGAGGGCGGCAACATCACGCCGGCGGCCGAATTCAACATCTATGTCGACCCCGAGGCCGCCGACATCGCCTTCCGCTCAGGCGTTCCGATCGTGATGATGCCGCTTGACGTGACGCATCAATTGCTGACCCGCAAGGACCGGGTGAAACGCATGGCCGAGATCGGCACGGCGCCGGCAAAGGCCATGGTCGAGATGCTGGAATTCTTTGAACGCTTCGACATCGAGAAATACGGTTCCGACGGCGGGCCGCTGCACGACCCGACCGTTGTCGCCTACCTGCTGAAGCCGGAGCTTTTCCAGGGCCGGGATTGCAATGTCGAGATCGAGGTCCAGTCCGAACTCACCGTCGGCATGACGGTCGTCGACTGGTGGCATGTGACCGAGCGCAAGCGCAATGCCAGGGTCATGCGCTATGTCGATGCGGACGGCTTCTTCGATCTGCTGATCGAACGCTTCGCCCGCATCTGATCCTTTGGTTTTCCTTCTGCACGAGGCAAAAGGAAGGGATATCAGGCGTCCTTCTCGTCGAAGACAGAGTTGGTTTCGGCTTCGGCCGGCTTCGGGCCGCCCTTGGCGACGCCGACCATGGCCGGGCGCAGCACGCGCTCGCCGATGGTGAAGCCTGCCTGCACGACCTGGACGACCGTGTTGTTCGGCACGTCCGGGTTCGGCACCTCGAACATCGCCTGATGGAAATTCGGATCGAACTTCTGGCCAACCGGCTCCAGCTTGCGGACGCCGTGGCGCTCGAGAGCCGACAGCATGGCGCGCTCGGTCATCTCGACACCCTCGATCAGCGTGCTCAGGCCGGCATCGGCCGCAGCCTTGGTCTCCGGAGAGATGGCATCAAGCGCGCGGCGCAGATTGTCCGAGACGGCGAGCATGTCGCGCGCGAAACCCGCGACGGAATAGGACTTGGCATCCTTCACCTCGCGTTCGGTGCGGCGGCGCAGATTGTCCATCTCGGCAGCAAGGCGCAGATAGCGGTCGCGCAGTTCGCCGTTTTCGGCTTTCAGAAGCTCGATCGGGTCCGGCTGGGCGGGCTCTTGCTGCGCAGTTTCGTTCTCGACGTAGGCGGCAGCGTCGGCTGCGGCATCGGCCGCAGTTGCGTCAGGTCCGTTTTTCGTCGTGTCATCGGTCATGACGGTCTCCGGTTGGTGTCTTCAGATGCGCCCGATATCGAGGTTTGACCGAAAAAAATCAAGTCTGCGTGACAAAGAAGCGAAAATTCCGCACACTTGATAGCTGCTGTGTCAAAGCTGATTGCGCGAAAGGCGGGAGACGAGTTGGGCTGTATAGTCCACCATTGGCACGATGCGGGAATAATTGAGCCGCGTCGGACCGATGACGCCGACGGCGCCGACGATGCGATCATCATCGTCACGATAAGGCGCGACAATGAGCGACGAGCCGGACAGCGAGAAGAGCTTGTTTTCCGAACCGATGAAGATGCGCACCCCCGAACCGCTTTCGGCGAGATTAAGGATCTCGATCAGGCTGTCCTTTTTCTCGAGATCGTCGAACAGCAGGCGCAGCCGGTCGAGATCCTCGGCGCCGGCCAGGCCTTCGAGCAGGTTGGCGCGGCCGCGGATGATCAGCTGAGCGGGCTTTCCCTCGTCCGGGCTGCCGGACCAGACAGCGATGCCCCGCTCGACGAGATCGCGCGACAGGGCATCGAGCTCGTGGCGGACGTCGTCCTTCAGCCGGCTTAATTGCTTGCGAAGCTCCGGCAGGGTCTGGCCGGACATGTGGGCATTGAGAAAATTCGCCGCCTCCGTCAGCTGCGAGGAGGTGACACCCGCCGGCAGCTCGATGATGCGGTTTTCCACCTGATCGTGATCGCCGACGAGCACGGCCAGCGCCTTTGTCGGTTCGAGCCGGATGAACTCGACATGTTTCAGCACCGGATCGCTTTTCGAGGTGATGACAAGGCCGGCGCCGCGCGAAATGCCCGATAGCATGCGGCTTGCCTCGTTCATCATCGATTCCACGGGGTTGCCGCCGCTTTCGGCCCGCACCTGCCGGTCGATGTTGGCGCGCTCCTCGGCGGAGAGGTCGCCGACCTGCATGAAGGCATCGACGAAGAAGCGCAGGCCGATTTGGGTCGGCAGCCGGCCGGCGCTGACATGCGGCGAATAGATCAGGCCGAGCTCTTCGAGATCGCTCATGACGTTGCGCACCGAGGCCGGCGACAGCGACATCGGCAGCAGCCGGGACAGGTTGCGCGAACCGAGCGGCTCGCCGCTTTCCAGATAACCTTCGACGATGCGACGAAAAATTTCCCTGGAGCGCTCGTCCAGCGCAGCTACGGCATCCGAAACCGACGTCGACCTGATGCCCATGAAGCTTTCGAACCCGCGCTGATGATACTTCCCGAAAAGTAAGTCAAACTCGCACCCGTGGCAAAAGGGAATTTGCAAATGAGCGCCGCCAATCGTAGAAGCGGTCAAATAAACTCCAGGAGATAAGAATGCGGCCTTCAGGCAGAAAAATCGACCAGATGCGCAAGGTCTCGTTCGAGCGCAATTTTTCCAAGCACGCGGAAGGCTCCTGCCTGGTGAAGTTCGGCGATACGCATGTGCTCTGCACGGCGAGCCTCGAAGAAAAGACGCCGCCATGGCTGCGCAATACCGGCAAGGGCTGGGTCACGGCCGAATACGGCATGCTRCCGCGGGCGACCGGCGAACGCATGAAGCGCGAGGCCGCCGCTGGCAAGCAGGGCGGCCGCACCCAGGAAATCCAACGGCTGATCGGCCGGTCGTTGCGTGCCGTCGTCGACCTGCAGGCGCTCGGCGAACGGCAGATCACGCTCGATTGCGACGTCATCCAAGCCGATGGCGGCACGCGGACCGCTTCGATCACCGGCGGCTGGATCGCGCTTTACGACTGCCTGAAATGGATGGAAAGCCGTAACATGATCAAGGTCGACCGGGTCCTGAAGGATCATGTCGCCGCCATCTCCTGCGGCATCTTCGCCAGCCAGCCGGTGATCGATCTCGATTACCTCGAGGACTCCTCGGCCGAGACCGATGCGAACTTCGTCATGACGGGAACCGGCGGGATCGTCGAGATCCAGGGCACGGCCGAAGGCACGCCGTTCAGCGAAGGCGAATTCACCTCGCTGATGCAGCTTGCCAGAAACGGCATCGGCGAACTCGTGGCGCTGCAGAAGCAAGCCGTCGAAGGATGAACCCCATGCTGGAAGGCATGTTGGAAACGGCGCTCTATGCGCGGGATCTCGACCAGGCCGAGACGTTCTACGAAGACGTTCTCGGACTTGAAAAGATCGCCCGCGCCGCCAATCGGCATGTCTTCTTCCGCTGCGGGCCAGGCGTTCTCTTGATCTTCAATCCCGAGCAAACGGTGAAGCCGCCGGCGCCTGAAGCACTGCAGGTGCCGCCGCATGGCACGACCGGCCAGGGCCATGCCTGTTTCCGGGTGTCCGGCCGCAATATCGATGCCATGGCCGAACGGCTGACGGCGGCGGGCATCGCGATCGAATCCGAGGTGCGCTGGCCGAACGGCGGCCGCTCGATCTATTTCCGCGATCCGGCCGGCAACAGCCTGGAATGCGCGGAGGCTAAAATCTGGGGCATCGAACAGGATATCTGAATGCGCAAGCTTGAAACGAAGACCATCGTCGTCGCCAGCCACAATGCCGGCAAGATCCGCGAGATCCAGGAATTGATCGGGCCGCTCGGCTTCACCGCCAAATCGGCCGCCGAGCTGAACTTCGTCGAACCGGATGAGACCGGCACGAGCTTCGAGGAGAATGCGACGATCAAGGCGGTCGCCTCGGCCAATGCCGCCGGCATGCCGGCGCTTTCGGACGATTCCGGGCTGGTGGTCGACGCACTCGGCGGCGATCCTGGTGTCTACACCGCCAATTGGGCGGAGAAGGCCGACGGCACGCGCGATTTCGACATGGCGATGGCCAAGGTGGAAAAGGCGCTGCAGGATGCGGGCGCGACAAAGTCCGAACAGCGCACGGCGCGTTTCATCAGCGTGCTCTGCCTCGCCTGGCCGGATGGGCACACGGAGCTGTTCCGCGGCGAGGTGGAAGGCAGCGTCGTCTGGCCGCCGCGCGGCACCCAGGGCTTCGGCTACGATCCGGTGTTCCAGCCTGAGGGCTACGGCATCACCTTCGGCGAAATGAGCGGCGAAGAAAAACACGGCTGGAATGTCGGCAAGCCGCAAGCGCTGTCGCACCGGGCCCGCGCCTTCAAACTCTTTGTCGAAACCTGCCTGGAGGCATAAGGTCGGTCCGTGGTCAATCTCGACACGCCAAGCATCTCGCGCGACGCGGCCCTGCTGCCCGATACCGGCGAGCCGGGCTTCGGCGTCTATGTGCATTGGCCCTTCTGCGCGGCGAAGTGTCCCTATTGCGACTTCAACAGCCATGTGCGCCACCAGCCGGTGGATCAGGAGCGCTTTACATCAGCCTTCCTGACGGAGATGGCGACGGTCCGATCCATGAGCGGGCCGAAGACGGTGACGAGCATCTTCCTCGGCGGCGGCACCCCCTCGCTGATGAAGCCGGAAACGGTTTCCGCCATTCTCGACGGCATTGCGCGGCACTGGCATGTGCCTGCCGGTATCGAGATCACCATGGAGGCCAACCCTTCGAGCGTTGAGGCCGAACGCTTCCGCGGCTATCGGGCGGCCGGCGTCAATCGCGTCTCGCTCGGCGTACAGGCGCTGAATGACCGGGATCTGAAATTCCTCGGCCGGCTGCATGATGTCGCCGACGCGCTGAAGGCGATAAGGCTGGCGCGCGACATTTTTCCGCGCATGTCCTTCGACCTCATCTATGCCCGGCCCGACCAGACGGTCGAGGAATGGGAAAAGGAACTGCAGGAGGCGATCTCCTACGCGGTCGACCACCTTTCGCTCTATCAGCTGACCATCGAGGAAGGCACGCCCTTCTACGGCCTGCATAAGGCCGGCAAGCTGATCGTGCCGGACGGCGAGCAATCGGCATTGCTCTACGAGGCGACGCAGGAGATCACCGCGCGCGAGGGCATGCCGGCCTATGAGGTTTCCAATCATGCCCGGCCGGGGGCTGAAAGCCGGCATAACCTGACCTACTGGCGCTACGGCGATTATGCCGGCATCGGTCCAGGCGCCCATGGCCGGTTGACGCGTGGCCCGGAGAAGCTCGCGACGGCGACCGAGCGCAAGCCGGAAACCTGGCTCGACATGGTCGAGCGTGACGGGCACGGCATTCTCGACGAGGAGCGGCTCGGCTTCGAGGAACAGTCCGACGAGCTGCTGCTGATGGGGCTGCGGCTCAGGGAAGGCGTCGATCTTGCCCGCTGGCAGCAGCTTTCGGGCCGCGACCTCGATCCGAAACGCGAGGAATTCCTGCTCGAACACAAATTCATCGAGCGGATCGGCAATTCACGCCTGCGCTGCACGCCGTCCGGCATGCTGATCCTCGATTCCGTCGTCGCCGATCTCGCCTGCTGACGTCAATACGACGAGCGGAATTGCAGCGCGGCGGCATCGATGTTGTCGCCGCGCCGAAAAGTGTGTCTCAGCGGTGGCTGGTCGCACCCGCCTTGAAGAGGCTGCCAGTTGGCGTTTTCAGGAACATCTCCAGCGGAATATGCTCCTGGTGCAGGAAGCCGGTTGCCGGCAGCAGGCCGTCGCGGACCATCTCGATGACGGCGACGACGGAGGCTGACGTCGTCCAGGCGATCGCCGTGCGGCGCGCGCCGGCAATCTCGATCGGGTAATAGGCGCGCACGAACTCCTTGCGGCGCAGGCTGCCATTCTCGCTGCCTTCGGCAGCGACATGGACATAGACGACATCGTCTTCAACAGGCGGCTTGGCATTGGTCAGGATCTCGCCGGCGAGCTTGCGCTTGTCGCGCATCAATAGCTCATGGAAGAAGAAGTTCATCAGCTCCATATGGCCGGGATAACGCATGGTCTTGTAATCGAGATTGTCGATCTTGCCGAGCATCGTATCGCACATGGTGCCAAGGCCACCCGACGTCGTAAAGGCTTCGAGCTTGACGCCGCCGACATAGACGGTCTCGTGCCATTCCATCGGCGAGACGAGCTTGCGCACACCGCCCTCGATGACCTCGCAGTCGTTCAGATATTCGTTGACGACGCCCTCGGGCGACCAGTTGAAGGCGTAGCCGAGCAGTCCGGTCGGATGCTGCGGCAGGGCGCCGACGCGCATGCGGATCGAACGGCAGCGATCGAAGCCGTCGGCCAGGCTTGCGCCGACGATGCCGACAAAACCCGGCGCCAGGCCGCATTGCGGCGCCATCAGGCCGCGGGCGGTCTTCGACAGCTCGATGATGAAATTGGTTGTGGGAACGTCTTCGGTCAGATCGAAATAGTGGATGCCGGCAAGATGGGCGGCGCGCGCCAGCTCGATGTTCAAATGATAGGGCAGGCAGGAGAGCACAGCCTCGACATTCGAGAGCAGTTCGCCGATCACTTGGGGATCGGAGATGTCGCCGGTGCGGCACTTTAAGGGGACGTCGCTCAGCGGCAATTGCGCGTCGACGCCGATGACCTCGAAGCCGCCTTCATGCAAAAGCGTCGCCGCCAGCCGTCCGACCTTGCCCAAGCCGAGAACGGCGATCTTTTCAAAACTCATTCATTCCTCCCACGCGCCGTTTTGGCGCTTCAGTCTTTGACATGCACGTAATGCGCGGGAGGTATAGAATAAAAAACTTATAAAGGAAAACGGCCGGAATCGCTTCCAGCCGTTGAATCCTTAAGAAAACCCGTCGATTATTCGTTGATCAAGCGCTTCAGAAGCTCGACTTCGTGCGAAAGTTTGGTGTCTCCCGAAATCAGCTCCTCGATCTTGCGCACGGCATGCAGCACGGTCGTGTGATCGCGCCCGCCGAAACGGCGGCCGATCTCCGGGAAGGAGCGCGGCGTCAGTGTCTTCGACAGATACATGGCGATCTGGCGCGGCTTGACGATGACGCGAGTGCGGCGGTTTGAGACCAGTTCCTGACGCGAGACGTTGTAGTGTCTTGCGACGATGCGCTGGATATCCTCGATGCGCACACGGCGAGGCTCGCCGGAGCCGACCAGATGGGCGAGCAGTTCGTCCACGCGTTCGATCGACAGGTTCGGCTCGAAGGAGCGGCGGAAGACCAGCTGGTTGAAGGCGCCTTCAAGTTCGCGGCCGCTGGCCGTGACGTTGCGAGCGACGTGCTGGAGCAGCTCGGCGGGAATTTCGAGCGACGGATCTTCGAGCCGGGCTACAGCAAGGCGACGCTTGAGGATTTCGAGACGCATCTCGTAATCCGGCGCGTCGAGTTCGATCGCGACACCGCCCTGCAGGCGCGAGCGAACGCGGGGATCGAGCGACTCCAGCTCCCAAGGCGCACGGTCGGCGGCAACGACGACCTGCTTGGCGCTGTCGAGCAGCATGTTCAGGAGGTGGCAGAATTCATGCTGGATCATCTTGCCCTGCAGGAACTGCATGTCGTCGATAATCAGGAGATCGATGTTGCGCAGCGAATCCTTCAGCGTCAGCGCATCATTGTCGCGGATCGCGGTGGCGAAGCGCCACATGAAATATTCGGCCGTCAGATAGACGACGCGCAGCGCCCGCGGGTTCTGCACCGCCGCATTGGCGACCGCCTGCAGCAGGTGGGTCTTGCCGAGGCCGACGGTCGAATGGATGAAGAGCGGGTTGAAGCGCACGGCGCCCTGACCGGCTTCCGCGATCGTCTTTGCCGCCGCAAGCGCGACCCGGTTCGAGCTGCCTTCGACGAAGGT
Source organism: Rhizobium sp. P1_E1 (assembly GCF_056406015.1). Taxonomy (NCBI): domain Bacteria; kingdom Pseudomonadati; phylum Pseudomonadota; class Alphaproteobacteria; order Hyphomicrobiales; family Rhizobiaceae; genus Rhizobium; species Rhizobium sp. P1_E1. Next base: position 69,536 of record NZ_JBFUAY010000001.1, read on the forward strand.
GTCGAAGGTAAAGCGGCTATCGAGCGGCGAACCGAAGAGCGGCGAGCCAAAGCTTGCAGGCCTTGCGGCGGCAACAGCCGACACCGCCTGCTGGACGGCCTGACCGGCCGGCTGGGCGCTTGTCGGGCGGCGCATCTGCGTGGGGGCGGCTGGTTCCGGCACCGCCGCTTCGTCGAGTGGCTTCATGCCATGGCGCGTCGCCGTACGCACCAGGACTTCGATTTTCAGAATTTCCGGATCTTCGGCCTGGAACAGACCGGTGATGAGATCGAGATAACGATTGTTGATCCACGACTTCAGGAAGGTCGTGGGGACCGAAAGGCGAACGACGCTCTTCGATACCGAATGCAGCTTCAGCCGGGCGAACCAGCTGGCGTAAACATCCTGACCGACCTGAGCCTTCAAGCGCGCACTGACGCGCTCAAACAATACGTTCTGCTTCATATCCGCCTTTACTTCCGCCGCCTCCAGGCGAATTGAGCCGAACGCCTGCGGTGCCGCATCCGCATTGTCGAGCCCGCTCGTCGTCATCGTATTCATCTGCATAATGCCGCCTTTCAATTCCACCGGGCGGCATCCGCTAAAACGGCCGCCCGATCATTCCCCGCTTTGGCGGGCTGACGGATCCTCATGAGCCGCTCGCCTGCCGGTTCACTCAAACACTGCCCCCGAAGGAACCGGCGCAGAACTCCGTTGCAGGTGCCGCGCTCATGCGGCAACCTTCATCGGCTTTCCGTGCCAAGCTGACGGTCGAACCTCGTTTTCGGCCGACCAGCCCGAACGCAATATTACTTTACCTTCTCCGATGGCCTCGCCTTAAACGTGTGGCCACTGAAGGCACAAAACATCCCCGCTCCGTAACAGCCACGTTACGGCTCAAATCCGTCGAGTGCTTGAAAAAACGGAAGCGCAATGCTCCGTAACAAACGGCACAAACTTATCGCCCTGCCGACGTGGCAGTTAAGACCGAGCCTCTGCAGGTGATGTCCGCGCCCTTTGTTGAAAGCCATTTAGGCAGGATCAAAAGGCAATATCAACGATGAATTTTACGCAAAATTAAGAAGCGGGCATTGACTCCGCCTGCCCTTTTCGGGCGTCACACCAGCGTCAAAAAAGAATCGCAGTTGAATCAAAGAGATTCCCCGTTCGGGCTATTTTGACACGCATTGAAAGAAAAAAAAATAAAATCCTCTTGACTCGCCTGTGGTCCCGAAAGCGTGGGGCAGAGTCGCGCGGCGTCAAAGCATCCTTGCGCAAGCCATTGTTTTTAAACAATTTTTCCTGTCATGGCGCTGACACGAAACAGTCGTCAGATTAACCATGCAGGGGCTGATCGGTGGAATCGAAAAAGCCCGGTAAAATTACCGGGCTAATCATAAAGAAGAAGACCTTAATGGAAGATTACGCGGTCGTGGTGACCGAAAGAGCCTTCACACGAGCGGCCAGACGCGAGACCTTGCGCGATGCCGTGTTGGCATGCAGCACGCCCTTGCTGGCGGCGCGGGCAAGCTCGGGCTGAGCAGCCAGGAAAGCTTCCTTCGCCTTGGCGGCGTCACCGGATGCGATGGCCTCTTCGACCTGGCGAACGAAAGTACGAACGCGCGAGCGACGAGCCTTATTGACGTCGGTACGGCGGGCGATCTTGCGGGTCGCTTTTTTCGCCGAAGTTGTATTGGCCATGGATGCCTCTCTCAAGAATTCGAACAAACTCCGCCATTACCGCGGGCCTTGCGGCCACAAAATCCAGCAATGCGGGAGCAATCGCGGAAAACCAAACCGGCTTTCCGAACCGTGGGCGGGCATATAACTCTAAAGCCGGCCCACGTCAACGCGGATTTTCAAGCTTTACCACCGGCAAGCGCCTAAAAGCATTCAACGGTGCGTAAAAGCCGGTTTGCGCTTCTCGACGAAGGCCGCCATGCCTTCTTTCTGATCGTCCGTGGCAAAGAGGCTGTGAAACAGGCGGCGCTCGAAACGCAAGCCCTCCTCCAGCGTCGTCTCGAATGCGCGGTTGACAGCCTCCTTGGCCATCATCACCGAGGGACGCGAAAGCGAAGCGATCTTTTCGGCCGCGGCAAAAGCCTCGTCGAGCAGACGTTCGGGTGCCACCACACGCGAAACGAGTCCCGAACGTTCCGCCTCGGCCGCATCCATCATGCGGCCGGTCAGGATGAGATCCATCGCCTTCGCCTTGCCGACGGCGCGCGTCAGCCGCTGCGAGCCGCCCATGCCGGGAATGACGCCCAGTGTGATTTCAGGCTGGCCGAACTTCGCCGTCTCCGAGGCGATGATGAAATCGCACATCATGGCGAGCTCGCAGCCGCCGCCGAGCGCAAAACCGCTGACGGCAGCGATCACCGGCTTGCGTGCCTTGGCGACCTCATCCCAGCCGCTGATGAAATCACTCTTATAGATATCGGCGAACTCAAGCGGCTGCATCTCCTTGATATCGGCGCCGGCGGCAAAGGCACGCTCGGAACCGGTCAACACGATCGCTCCAACCGTCTCGTCGGCGTGGAAGGCGGCATAGGCCTCTTTCAGTTCCTTCAGGACGGTGGAGTTCAGCGCGTTCAGCGCCTGCGGGCGGTTCAGCGTGACGAGGCCAACATTGCCTCGGGTTTCGACGATCAGGGTCTCATAGGCCATGCTGTTCTCCCGGTTTCTCACTCTTAGCTTCTGGCAGGCTTACTTCTGGCAGGTGGCGCAATAGAAGGTGGAGCGACCCGCCTGGACGATGCGGGCGACCGTACCGCCGCAGCCGGGCGTGCGGCAAGCCTGACTTTCGCGATCATAGACGGAGAAGGAATGCTGGAAATAGCCGAGCGATCCGTCGGTCTGGATATGGTCACGCAGCGACGATCCGCCGGCGGCGATCGCGTCGGCGATGACGTCGCGGATCGAGGCGACGAGCAGGTCGAGCTGCGCCTTCGGCCGGCCCCCTGCCGTCACCAGCGTGCCGGCGGCGCGGATCGGCGAAAGATGCGCGCGCCACAGCGCCTCGCAGACATATATATTGCCGAGACCGGCAATGTTCTTCTGGTCAAGCAGCGCGCTTTTCAGCGGCTGCGCCTTGTCGCGGAAGCGTTCGGCCAGATAGCCGGCGCCAAGCTCGTTTCCTGTCGGCTCCGGGCCGAGATCGCGGAAGAAGGGATGGGCGGCGAGATCGGCACGCCCCACCATATCCATGAAGCCGAAACGGCGCGGATCGTTGTAGACGACCCGGCGCGGGCCGCTTGCGCCCTCCAGATGGAAGACGACGTGATCGTGTTTCTCGTCCTTCGACCGGGCATGGTGGAATTCGCCCGGCGCGGCGGAGGCAGCAGCCTCCTCGATGCGGCCCTCCTCGATCCGGAAGGAACCGGACATGCCGAGGTGGGAGATCAGCGTGTTGCCGTCGTCGAGATCGACCAGCAGATATTTAGCGCGGCGGCCAAGGCTGACGATGGTGCGGCCCGAAACCCTGTCCGCGAAAGCGTCGGGAAAGGGGAAGCGCAAATCGCCGCGCCGCAGCTCCAGCTTGGTGATGCGGGTGCCCTCCATCGCCGGCGTCAGGCCGCGTTTCACCGTTTCGACTTCTGGCAATTCCGGCATCTTAACCCATCTATATCTAACGTGTTTCAACCGACGACGATGTGCGCTATAGCGCCAGTGTGCCGTGGAGAACGCGGCCCATAGATAACGTCGCGCGCGGTCTTTCGCTATGGCCGCCGCGCCCGAATCTTCAGGAACGGAGCAGTCTGATGTCAGAAAGCCGCACTTCCGCCGATGGCGGCATGGAGACCTCCTACGGCTTCCGCGAGGTGCCTAATGGCGAGAAGCAAAGCATGGTCAACCAGGTGTTCCACAAGGTTGCCAAGCGCTACGACATCATGAATGACGTCATGTCGATGGGCATGCACCGCGCCTGGAAGGATGCGATGATCTCGGCGCTGAACCCGCGCAAGGAGCCGGGCTACAAGGTGCTCGACGTCGCCGGCGGCACGGGTGATATCGCCTTCCGCATCGTCGAGGCCTCGGGCAGACAGGCGCATGCCACGGTGCTCGATATCAACGGCTCGATGCTTGGTGTCGGGGCCGAGCGGGCGGAAAAGAAGAAGCTTTCCGGCAATCTCACCTTCGTCGAGGCGAATGCCGAGGAACTGCCGTTCGAGGCAGGCAGCTTCGATGCCTATACGATCGCCTTCGGCATCCGCAACGTGCCGAGGATCGACGTAGCGCTGTCGGAGGGCTATCGCGTGTTGAAGCGCGGCGGACGGCTGCTGGTGCTGGAATTTTCCGAAGTCGATATGCCGCTTCTCGACAAGATCTACGACGCCTGGTCGTTCAATGCCATTCCGCAATTCGGCAAGGCGATTACCGGCGATGCCGAACCCTACCAATATCTGGTGGAATCGATCCGAAAATTCCCGAACCAGGAGAATTTCGCGGCAATGATCCGCCAGGCCGGCTTTTCGCGCGTCACCTACACCAATTATACCGGCGGCATCGCCGCACTCCATTCCGGCTGGAAGCTCTGACGCATGACGCCGAAAAATGTAGAGCGGTTTTCGAATAGCGTCGCGCGAGAATCAAACAGAAGATGAGTACTTTCGGCGCATATTTCCGCCTTTGGCGCGTCGGCTGGGTGCTCGTGCGTGAGGGTGTCGTCTCAGCTCTTCCTTCCGAAGGGCTGCCGCCTCCGGTCGCACTCGCCAAATCCTTCGTCACGATTTTCGAACGAAGCAAGGCGCGRCATCAGAAGCGCAGCGACCGGTTGGCGCAAGCTGTCGAGCGGCTCGGTCCCTCCTATGTGAAGATCGGGCAGTTCCTGGCGACGCGGCCGGATGTCGTCGGCGTCGAATTCGCCAATGACCTGTCGCAGCTTCAAGACCGGATGGCCTTCTTTCCCTCAGCTGCGGCCAAGGCCAATATCGAAGGCTCGCTCGGACGGCCGATGGGCGAGCTCTATGCGAGCTTCGGCGATCCGATCGCCGCCGCCTCGATCGCGCAGGTGCATCCGGCCGAGGTCGATAGCGCCGAGGGCCGGAAGAAGGTTGCCGTCAAGATCGTGCGGCCCGGCGTGCGCCAGCGCTTTGCCCATGACATCGAGGCTATGTATCTCGTTGCCCATATGCAGGAGCGTTTCCTGGCGTCCAGCCGGCGGCTGCGGCCGGTCGAGGTGACGAAGACGCTGGAGCAGACGACGAAGGTGGAGATGGATCTTCGCCTGGAGGCGGCAGCCCTTTCCGAGATCGCCGAGAATACCGAAAAGGATCCCGGCTTCCGCGTGCCGAAGGTCGACTGGGAGCGCACCGGGCGCGACGTCATCACCATGGAGTGGATCGACGGCACAAGGATGTCCGACGTCGAGGGTCTGCGTGCGGCGGGCCACGATCTCAACCTGCTTGCCGATACGCTGATCCAGTCGTTCCTGCGCCACACGCTGCGCGACGGCTTCTTCCATGCCGACATGCATCCGGGCAATCTCTTCGTCGACGCTGACGGCATGATCGTCGCCGTCGACATGGGCATCGTCGGGCGGCTGGGCAAGAAGGAGCGGCGGTTCCTCGCCGAAATCCTCTATGGCTTCATCACCCGCGACTATATCCGCGTCGCCGAGGTGCATTTCGAGGCCGGCTATGTGCCCGGCCACCACAATGTCGAAAGCTTCGCCCAGGCGATCCGGGCGATCGGCGAGCCGATCCATGGACAGCCGGCCGAGACGATATCGATGGGCAAGCTGCTGACGCTGCTGTTCGAAGTGACCGAACTCTTCGACATGGCGACACGGCCGGAGCTGGTGATGCTACAGAAGACCATGGTCGTGGTCGAAGGCGTATCGCGCATGCTCAATCCGCGCTTCAACATGTGGAAGGCCTCCGAGCCTGTCGTCGGCGACTGGATCCGCACCAATCTCGGGCCGAAGCGGATCGCCACCGATCTTAAGGACGGGCTGAAGGCGGCGGTAAAGCTCGCCGAAGCCGTGCCCGAAATCGCAGCGAAGACCGAAAAATTCCACCATCAGCTCCTGCATATGAGCGAGCACGGGTTGCGCTTCGATGCTGAGACGGCGGAGGCGATCGGCAAGGCCGAAGCGCGGCACAACCGCTCGGCCAGGATCGCGCTTTGGATCATTGCATTGACGCTTGTCTATATTGCCTGGATGCTGAGCTGACCGCCTGCCAAAAACATGCTGTGTTCGGCATTTGGGATATCCCATGTGACAGAGGGCTCGCTTMGTCTCACGTTCCGAGCATGATGCCGAAAAGTGTGAGCGGTTTTCGGGCGACATCATGCTCTGACTCTTTAGTTTAGAACAGGATTCAGATTTTCGGCCGATCCGGCCTAAAATCATCCTGTTCTGGGGAGATAGGCACATGAAGCACGAACGCCTTGGCATCGAACTTTCCGGACAACCGCTCGGTTTTGCCGAGATGGTGACGATTGGTGCGGGCAAGGCTAAGATTTCGGCTTCGGCGACAGGCATGGCCCGCATCGCGATCGCCCGCGAGGTCGTCGAGGATGCGATTGCCTCCGGCATGCCCGTCTACGGCTCGACGACAGGCGTCGGCGCCATGAAAGATGTGGAGTGGTCGGCCGACGAACTCGACACCTTCAATCTCGGCCTGGTGCGCGCCCATCATTTCGGCACCGGCACACCCTTTTCCTGCAATATCGTCCGCAATGCCATGGCGATCCGTATCAACACGGCGCTGACCGGCCAGGTCGGCTGCACGCCGGAGCTGATCCAGGCCTATATCAGGATGCTCGAGGCCGATCTCATCCCGGTCGTGCGCCGCACCGGCTCGATCGGCTGTGCGGATATCGGCCTGATGGGACAGATCGGAGCGGTGCTGACCGGCGTCGGCGAAGCGATCTATCGCGGCAACCGGATGCAGGCGGCCGAGGCTTTCCAGGCGGCCGGGCTGGAACCGATGCGGATGGCGCCGCGCGACAGCCTCGCCTCGCTCAGCATCAATGCGGTAAGCTTTGCCTCGGCGGCGGAAACGACGCGCAACGCCGCGGCCTCGATCCGCGTCCTGCTGGCAACGGCGATGATGGCGGCCGGTGCGCTCGGTGCTTCCCGCGATCCCTGGAAGGCGGTCCGGCATGTCGGAACTGCGCGCGAAGCGCTGATCGGTGCCTGGCTCTGCAATGCCTCCGACGAATGGAACTGGCCCGTCGCAACGCATGTGCAGGATCCGCTGAGCCTGCGCATGATCGCCCAGGTGTTCGGCGCGGTGATCGAAAACCTTTTATCGACCGGCCATAAGATCCTTGCCGCCACCGGGCGTTCGGACGACAATCCCGTCGTGGTTGAAGGCCGGGTGATGACGTCGGGCGGCTCTCTTCCGCTCGATGTGACGATCCTGCTCGAATCGGCCGCGCTTTGCATGGCGCATGCGGCGCGCAACGCCTTCAACCGCTGCGTCATTCTCGGCAACGGCCAGCGGCGCGACCTGCCGGTCAATCTCGTGCCGCCGGGGCGGATTGCCACCGGTTTCGGGCCGATCATCAAACTTGCCGGCGAGATTTTCTCGCGCGTGCTGTCAATGTCCAATCCTGTTTCTGCGCAGTCGTTGGTCGTCGCAGCCGGGCTGGAGGACGAGGCGGCCTTCCTGCCGCTCRTCATCGAGCGCTTCGACCGGCAGATGCGAGCGCTGAAGCGCCTCGCAGCCCTCGAGGCGCTGCTCTCGGCCCAGGCGATCGACATTCTCGGCGATGAACCGAAGGGTGTTGCAGCCATGCTCTACGCGGTCGTGCGCAAACATGCGGATTTCTATACGGTCGACCGGCCGCTTTCGGCTGAGGTGGAGGCGATCGAGGAGGAACTTGGTTCGGACGATTTCGTCACGAAGCTGACTGAGCAGGTTCCGATCGCCTCCTTCGACGATTTCTTCGCCCTCGGCTCGCTGGAGCACATCGAGGAACGGCTAACCCATGACGAGCCGGCAGCAGTCTGATTTCCGGTCTACGGAGGAAGCAACATGGACTTCGATCTCGTTCTGCAGGGCACGGTGGTGCTGCCGGACCGCATTGTCGAAGAGGGCTATGTCGCCGTGCGCGACGGCAAGATCGCCGAGGTCGGCCTCGGCGTGCCGCCTGCGGCGCGCGAACGGCATCTGCTCGGAAAAGCGCTGATCCTGCCCGGCGCGATCGATGCGCAGGTACATTCGCTTTCCCAGAAGGACCAAGAGGATTTCATCTGGTCGACGCGCTCGGCGGCGGCCGGCGGCGTGACTACAATCGTCGACATGCCCTATGACGAAGGCAATCTCGTCTGTTCGGCAGCGGCGGTGAAGCGGAAAGTCGACCATGCCGGACCGCAGGCGCGCGTCGATTTCGCGCTTTACGGCACCGTCGATCCGGAAGAAGGCCCGGCGCGGATCCGCGAGATGGTGGAGGTAGGCGTTGCAGCCTTCAAATTCTCGACCTTCGGCACCGACCCCAAGCGCTTTCCGCGCATTCCGCCGGCACTGCTCGACGCCTGCTTCGCGGCGATCGCTCCGACGGGGCTGACAGCCGGCGTGCACAATGAGGACGACGAGGCGGTGCGCACCTATATGGAGCAGGTGAAGGCGAGCGGCATCACCGACTGGCGGGCGCACGGCCTGTCGCGACCGCCGATCACCGAGCTGCTGGCGATGCACACGATCTTCGAGACCGGTGCCGACACGGGCTGCCCGGCGCATGTGGTGCACTGCTCGCTCGGGCGCGGCTATGATATCGCGCGCGCCTATCGCCGCGACGGTTTTGCGGCGACGGTCGAATGCTGCATCCATTATCTGACGCTCGACGAGGAAAACGACGTGAAGCGCCTCGGTGGCAAGGCGAAGATCAATCCGCCGGTGCGGCCGCGCGCCGAGGTGGAGAGCCTCTGGCGGAAGGTGGCCGAGGGTGATGTCTGGCTGGTCTCGACCGATCACGTCAGCTGGTCGGAAAACCGCAAGACCAATCCCGACATGCTCGCCAACGCCTCCGGCGTTCCCGGCCTCGAGGTGATGGTGCCGCTTTTCGTCAAAGGGGCCATCGAACGCGGCATTCCGCTGACATGGGCAGCCAGGCTGATGGCGGAGAACCCGGCGAAGCATTTCCGGCTCGACCATATCAAGGGCGCGCTGACGCCGGGCAAGGATGCCGATATCGTCGTGCTGGAGCCGCGCGACAGCGTCTATGATGCCGCCGCGAGCGGCAACAACGTCGTCGGCTGGAGCCCCTATAACGGCATCCGCCTGCCCTGGACCGTTTCCGCCACCTATCTGCGCGGCGAAAAGATTGCCGAGGGCGCCAAGGTGCTGGCTGAGCCCGGCACCGGGCGCTTCGTGCGGCCGCTGCCGCGCCAGGTCATTGCGGGAGCCGAAGCATGAGCCGCAATCTTCCCGTCAATGCCGGCCGGATCGCTGGAGATATCGAGGCCCTGGCCGGGATTACCGAGCCGGGGCATCCCTGGACGCGGCGGGCCTTCTCGCCGCTCTTCCTCGAAGGCCGGGCCTATATCGACGCGCGGATGAAGGCGGCGGGACTGGAAACGCGGGTCGATGCCGCCGGCAATCTGATCGGCCGACGGACTGGCCGGAAACCATGGCTCGGCACGATCATGGTCGGTTCGCATTCTGACACGGTGCCGGACGGCGGCCGCTTTGACGGCATTGCCGGGGTAATTGCGGCGCTGGAGGTGGTGCGCGCGCTGCGCGACCAGAATATCGAGCTCGATCACGATCTCGAAATCGTCGATTTCCTTGCCGAGGAGGTCAGTATCTTCGGCGTGTCCTGCATCGGCAGCCGCGGCATGACCGGCCAATTGCCGGAGGCCTGGCTTTCGCGCGTCAGCGACGGGCGCGACCTAGCCGAGGGTATCGCGCAGGTCGGTGGCCGACCTGACGTGCTGATGCAGCAGAAGAGACCCGATATAGCAGGCTTTCTGGAACTTCATATCGAACAAGGCCCGGTGCTCGAAGCCGAAAAGGAGGATGTCGGCATCGTCACCGCGATATCAGGCATCACCCGCATCGAGATCACCGTCGAAGGGCGGGCCGACCATGCCGGCACGACGCCGATGGACCGGCGGGCGGATGCGCTGGTGGCGGCGTCGCAGCTGGTGCTCGACATCCGCAACGCCGCCGCCGAGCTTGCGAAAACGCCGGGCCATTTTGCAGCGACGGTCGGCGAATTCCGGATCGAGCCGAATGCCGCCAATGTCGTGCCGTCGAAAGTAGTGCTGCTGATCGATGGCCGTGCCGAAATCCGTGCCGACATGGAGGCATTCTGCCGCTGGCTCGACGGCCATGTCGAAAAGCTGGCGGGGGCCTACAGCGTGACGATCAAGACCCCGAACCGGGTTTCCGACAATCTGCCGACGCCTGCTGATTCCGGGCTGCTGTCGACCTTGGAGGCCGCTTGCGAACGTGTCGGTGCAAAACATCGGCGCATGGCCTCCGGCGCGGGGCACGACACGGCCTGGATCGCCAAGGTGGCACCGGCGGCGATGATCTTCGTGCCCTGCCGGGAAGGCCGCAGCCATTCGGCCGACGAATGGGCTGAAAATGACGATATCGCGCTCGGCGCCGCCGTACTTTTCGAGGCGGTGCGCGAGATGGACAAGGATTTGAATCAGGAGAGGACCGATGGGACGCATACTCGTTGAGAAGGACGTGGAAGCTGCCGTCAAGGGTGGCTCCGTCTATGCCGCCGGTGGCGGCGGCTGGGCCGATCACGGGCGGATGCTCGGTTATGCCGCCGTCAATGTCGGCAAGCCCGAGCTGGTCTCGATCGACGAGTTGAAGGACGAGGACTGGATTGCGACTGCGGCTGCGATCGGCGCGCCGGCTTCCACCACCCCCTGGGAAATGCAGGGCATCGACTATGTGAAGGCGGTGCAATTGCTGCAGGAGGCACTGGGTGAAAAGCTTTCCGGGCTGATCATCGGCCAGAACGGCAAATCCTCGACGCTGAACGGCTGGCTGCCGTCGGCAATCCTCGGCACCAAGGTGGTCGACGCGGTCGGGGATATCCGCGCACATCCCACAGGCGACATGGGCTCGATCGGCATGGCCGGCTCGCCCGAGCAGATGATCCAGACCGCTGTCGGCGGCAATCGGGCCGAAAACCGTTATATCGAGTTGGTGGTGAAGGGCGCGACGGCGAAGATCTCGCCGGTGCTGCGCGCTGCCGCCGATCAATCCGGCGGCTTCATCGCCAGTTGCCGCAATCCGCTCAGAGCCTCCTATGTCCGCAGCCATGCGGCGCTCGGCGGCATCTCGATGGCGCTTTCGCTCGGTGAGGCGATCATCGCGGCGGAGAAGAAAGGCGGATCTGATGTCATCGACGCGATCTGCAAGACGACGGGCGGACATATCCTTGCCGAGGGCGTCATTACCCGCAAGGACGTCGTCTACACCAAGGAAGCCTTCGACATCGGCACGATCACCGTCGGCGCGGGCGAAAAGTCGGTGACGCTGCATGTGATGAACGAATATATGGCGGTGGACGACGCGGATGGCGGGCGGCTTGCCACCTTTCCCGCCGTCATCACCACGCTTTCACCAGAGGGCGAGCCGCTCAGCGTAGGCCAGCTCAAGGAGGGCATGCGGGTGTTCATCCTGCATGTACCGATGGATATCATTCCGCTGTCGGCAAGCGTGCTCGATCGGACCGTCTATCCCGTCGTCGAAAAGGCGATGGGGATCGAGATCGCACGCTACGCACTGGCGACAAAGGCCTGAGCCATGGCGCGCGATCCCGGTCTCGAAGAACTGATGCGTGAGGAACTCGGCGATCGGCCGGGTCTTGCCGAAAAATCGATGTTCGGCGGCTGGGCCTTCATGCTGAACGGCAATCTTCTCTGCTGCGCACGCCATGACGGCATGCTGATCCGTCTCGGCAAGGGCAATGACGGCTGGGCGCTGGCACTGCCTGGCGTGATCCAGATGCTGTCGGGGGAGCGTGTCATGCATGGCTGGGTGCGAGGCGGCGCCGAAGTTTACGGCGACGATGCCCTGAGGCGGCGTTTGCTCGATGCGGCGCTCGCCTATGTGGAATCGCTGCCCAGCAAATAACGAACGAAGGCAGAGCAAAACGAGGAACCCACGATGCCGAAGGCCAATCCACGTCATCCGAAATTTCCGATTCCCGGAGGGCCGGAACTGCGCGCCAAGGGCTGGCGGCAGGAGGCGCTGCTGCGGCTGCTCGAAAACGTGCTCTCCGTCGGCGAGGACCCCGACAATCTGATCGTCTATGCCGCGCTCGGCAAGGCGGCCCGCAACTGGGCGGCGCATAGGGGCATCGTCAAAGCGCTGACCGAGATGGACGAGGACCAGACGCTGCTCATCCAGTCCGGCAAGCCGATCGGCCTCGTTCGAACGCATGCCAAGGCGCCGCTGGTCATCATGGCGAACTGCAATATCGTCGGGCAATGGGCAAAGGCCGAAGTATTCTACGAGCTGCAGCGCAAGGGGTTGATCTGCTGGGGCGGGCTGACGGCCGGCGCCTGGCAATATATCGGCAGCCAGGGCGTCATCCAGGGCACCTACGAGATCTTCATGCGCATTGCCGAGCGGCGCTTCGGCGGCGATCTCCTCGGCCGGTTCGTGCTGACGGCCGGCCTCGGCGGCATGGGCGGGGCGCAACCTCTCGCCGGCCGCATGGCAGGGGCTGCAATCCTCTGTATCGACATCGATCCGGAGCGCGCCCGCAAGCGCCAGCAGATCGGCTATCTCCAGGAAATCGCTCCCGATCTCGATACCGCCCTTCAGATGATCGATGCAGCGGTGAAGGACAAGCGGGCGCTGTCCGTCGGCCTCGTCGGTAATGCGGCGGAGGTCTATCCCGAGATCGCCCGCCGCGGCATCGTGCCCGACATCGTCACCGACCAGACCTCGGCGCATGACCTCGTCTACGGTTACGTGCCGAAGGGCATGAGCCTCGATCAGGTCAAGGGCCTGCGCGACGATGGCCAGGGGCAGTTGATGGCGGCAAGCCGGGCCTCGATCGTCGAGCATGTGACGGCGATGCTGGAATTCCAGAAGCGTGGCTCGGAAGTCTTCGACAACGGCAATCTAATCCGCACGCAGGCCCGCGAGGGCGGTGTCGCCAATGCCTTCGACATTCCGATCTTCACCGAAGCCTATCTCAGGCCGCTCTTTGCCCGGGCGATCGGCCCGTTCCGCTGGATGGCTCTGTCAGGCGAGGAGAGCGATATCGCCCGGATCGACGATCTGCTGCTCGAGATGTTTCCCGATAACAAGATCATCACCAACTGGATCCGGCTGGCGCGCGAGCATGTGCCCTTCGAGGGGCTGCCGGCCCGCATCGCCTGGCTCGGCCACGGCGAACGCACCGCACTCGCAAGGCGCGTCAACGCGCTGGTTGCGAGCGGCGAACTCAAAGGCCCGGTCGCCTTCTCCCGCGACCATCTCGACGCCGGCGCCATGGCGCATCCGAATATCATGACCGAGGGGATGAAGGACGGCTCCGACGCAATCGCCGACTGGCCGCTGATCGATGCGATGATGCTCTGCTCGTCGATGGCCGATCTGGTCGTCATCCATTCCGGCGGCGGCGGCTATGCCGGCTACATGACGAGCTGCGGCGTCACCGTGGTCGCCGACGGCACGGATGCCGCCGACGAACGGCTCGACCATGCGCTGACCAACGATACGGCGCTTGGCGTCATGCGTTACGCCGATGCCGGTTACGAGGAGGCGCTGGATGAGGTGGCGAAGAAGGACGTGCCCTATATCCGGCTCGGTTGATGTGCGGGAGGCCGACGTCAGGCAATCAGATTGGAGACCTCGAGGAGGTTGCCGTCGGGGTCCCTGAAATAGACCGAGCGCAAACGCCCGGTCGCGCCGGTGCGCTCGACCGGACCCTCTTCGATGGCAACGCCTAAGGCCTCCAGATGGGCGATGACATCGGCAAGCTGAGTCTCGGCGATGAAGCAGAGGTCGCCGGAGCCGGGTGTGGGTTGCCTTGCCTTGGGATCGAATTCGTGGCCGGCATGGTGCAGATTAATCTTCTGCCCGCCGAATTTCAGTGCTTTACGGCCTTCAGCAAAGGTTTCGACCGACATGCCGAGGATGCGGGAATAGAAGTCGCAGCTGATCGCGATATCGGCGACGGTCAGCACGAGATGGTCAAGCCGGTCTATGCGGATCATGCTTTTCTCCTCGCGAGGTGCTGCGCAAGACAGGCGGAGACAAAGGCCAGCGCCAGCATGGCAAGCGTGAAGATAACGACGGCGGCCCAGCCTTCAACCGCGAAGAACCAGCCGCCCGCCGAACCCATGAGGCTGGAGCCGACATAATAGGCGAGCATATAGAGCGACGAGGCGTGCCCTTTGGTGCCATGTGCCAGCTTGCCGACAAGGCCGCTGGCGATCGAATGGCTCATAAAGAAGCCGGTCGTGAGCACGATGATACCGAGGATAATCGCCGGGAGCGAGGCAAAGAGCGTCAGCGCGCTGCCGGCGGCGGTGAGTGCCAGACCGAAGAGAAGCACGGAAAAGTGCCCGATCCGGTCTCCCAACAGGCCGCCGATCGAGGAGGCGCCGATGCCGAAGAGGTAGACGGTGAAGATCAGGCCGAGTTCGGTCTGGTTGAGGCCGTAGGGCGGCGCCACCAGGCGGAAGCCGGCATAATTGTAGATCGTCACAAAGGAGCCCATCGCCAGGAAGGCGATGGCGAAGATGAAGGGCAGCGCCGGATTGCGGAGATGGCCGAGCCAGGCCTTTGCATGAAAGCGTGGGTCGAAGCCCGGCCGGCGGACGAAATTGCGTGACGGTGGCAAGAGGGCGATGAAGCCGAGCGCGGCGGCAAGGCCGATGGTGCCAATGATGAAGAGCGCCGGACGCCAGGTGAGATATTCGGCGAAGATGCCGGTGAGCACACGGCCGGACATGCCGCCGAAGGCCGTGCCGCCGACATAGAGGCCCATGGTGGCGCCAAGGCCGCGCGGATCGATTTCCTCGGCGAGATAGGCCATGGCAACGGCCGGCACACCACCGAGAACAAGGCCCTGAAGCGCGCGGATGACGAGCAGCAGATGCCAGTTCGGGGCAAAGGCGGTGGCAATGGTCAGCAATGCCGCCCCGACCAGCGATATCGACATCAGGCTGCGGCGGCCGAGACCTTCCGAGACGGCGGCGGCGCAGACGATGGCGACCGCCAGGAAACCGGTGGAGAGCGAAAGGGACAGCGAGCTTTCGGCCGGGCTGACAGCGAATTCCTGCGAGAAGATCGGCAGCAGCGGCTGGACGCAATAGAGCAGCGAGAAGGTGGAGAAGCCGGAAAGGAAGAGTGCCAGGCTGGCGCGGCGATAGGCGCCGGCGCCACGGGTCAGGTAGTGCTTCTGCCCTGGGGTCGCAGCTGTCTCGGAGGTCTTCACTGCATGCACTGACGTCGGCATATCTTCATCCTTCCAGCCTCCGATCTAGTCAAAGCGCCTCCATTTGTCCAATATATGAGACCGTCGATTCCGATAGGTTTTGGAGATAGTGATGGAGCTGCGGCATCTCAGGTATTTTCTGGCGGTGGCGGAAGAAGGCAATTTCACGCGTGCCGCCGGCAAGCTCGGCATCGGGCAGCCGCCGCTCAGCCAGCAGATCCGCGACCTGGAGAGGGAAGTGGGTGCGGCGCTGTTTCACCGTGTGCCGCACGGCGCCGAATTGACGGCAGCGGGCGCGGCCTTCCTTGGCGAGGCAAAGGCGTCGCTGGTGGCAGCTGAGAAGGCGAAGCTTGCGGCGCAAAGCGCCAATCGCGGCGAGTCCGGCCGCCTGTCGCTCGGCTTCACCGCATCCTCCGCCTTCAACCCGGTGGTCAGCACGACGATCCGCCGGTTTCGCGCGCGCTGGCCGGAGGTGCAGCTGTCGCTGACGGAAATGAATACGCTAGCGCTGATGCAGAAGCTGGAACGCGGGGAGCTCGACGCCACCTTCATGCGCCCCGGCCTGGACGATCCCGCCGGCATCCGGCTGCGGCGGCTGCCGGACGAGCCGATGGTGATTGCCCTGCCCGCCAGCCATCCTCTGGCAAGACATCGTAGCCTGCCGCTTGCAATGCTGGCGGACGAACCCTTCATCCTCTTTCCCCGGCTCGTGGGCTTGAGCCTCTACGACGATGTCGTGCTCGCCTGCCGCAAGGCGGGATTCGAGCTGACCGTGGCGCAGGAGGCGCCGCAGATTTCCTCGGTCGTCAATCTGGTGGCGGCCGATCTCGGCGTCTCGATCGTGCCGGCCTCGATTTCGCAGATCAAGCTCGAAGGTGTGGCCTACCGGCCGATCGAGGGGCCGCCGGCCGTGGCGCGCCTGGCGCTGGCAATCCTGAAAACACATCGCTCGCCGGTCACCGAGAACCTGATGAGCCTGCTGAGCTAAAGCGCGTCGCGATCTTTCAGATTCGCTCTTCGCGCTTTAGGTCTTTGTTTTTACGCATGTCGTTGTCGCAAAACTGCTGCACACTTTTGCGCGACATGCTCTAGCCCGCCGGATCCCAATAGGGCGGATCGCCGAAACTCTTCTTCAGGTGATCGGCGATGGCGCGGAGCTTGGCGGAGGGATTTCGGCCCTCGGGATGGGCCATATAGATGAATTCGACCTCCGGCCTATGGCCGACATCGATTTCGGCAAGCCGGCCCTCGCGGATGGCCGGGCCGGCGATGAAGGCGGGCAGCAGCGCAATGCCGAGGCCGGCAATCGCGGCGTCGCGGAGCATGTCACCATTGTTGATGCCGAGCGCCAGTTTCGCACGGACGACGATCGCACCCTCCGGCGTCTGGAAGCGCCAGTCGGCAACGCCGCGATTGGTGTAGAAGATGCCGCGATGGCCGTTGAGATCAGCCAGCGACGACGGAATTCCCTGGCGGGCGAGATAATCCGGCGAGGCACAGAGAAGACGGCGGCTTCGCGTGAGCTTCCAGGCGACCAGCCGGCTATCAGCGATCGGACCATTGCGGATGATGGCGTCATAGCCGTCCGAAGCGGCATCGACCCGCCGGTCATCAATATCGAGGGTCAATTCGATCTCGGGATGCTCGGCGAGAAAGGGATAGAGCGCCGGGCCGAGATGCATGCGGCCGAAGGTGACGGGGGCGGCGATGCGGATCGGGCCTGACAGCGTTCCGCGCCGCTCCGCCATATCGGCCGCGGCCTCCTCGATCTCGCGCACGATGCGCGCAGCCCGCTCCAGGAAGACCGTGCCGTCCTCGGTCAAAGTAAGCTTGCGGGTCGTTCGGTGCAGCAGGATGCCGCCGAGCGACTTCTCCAGCTCGGCCAACCTTTCGCTGACGACGGATTTGGACAGCCGAAGACGCCGGGCCGCCTCGCTGACCGAGCCTGCCTCGACCACGGCGACAAAAGCCGCAATGCCTTCTATCCTGATCATCGTTCGGTCTTTCCGAATTCGAATTCCCCGATCTGGAGACTAATCCGAACGAAAGGAAAATGCCATCTTCCATTCAACGGAAGGGACGGCAAGGGCCGCCTCACCTCAACACAGGAGATGGAACCATGAACCGCTTGAACAACAAGGTCGCGATCGTCACCGGCGCAAGCTCCGGTATCGGCCGGGCCACGGCAAAACTCTTTGCCGCCGAAGGCGCCAAGGTCGTCGTCGGCGCCCGCCGTCAAGGCGAACTCGACAGCCTCGTTGCGGAGATCAAGGCAGAGGGCGGCGATGCCATCGCCATTGCCGGCGACGTGCGCTCGGAAGATTATCACAAGGCGCTGGTCGCCGCCGCCGTGACGAATTACGGCAAGCTCGACATCGCCTTCAACAATGCCGGCACGCTCGGCGAAGCCGGTGCGAGCACCGCCGTTTCCGAAGCGGGCTTCAGCGAGGCGCTGGCGATCAATCTGACGGCCTCCTTCCTCGCCGCCAAGCACCAGATCGGGGCGATGGTGGAAAATGGCGGCGGCTCGGTGATCTTCACCTCGACCTTCGTCGGCTACAGCTTCGCCTTCCCGGGGGTTGCCGCCTATGCCGCCAGCAAATCCGGCCTGATCGGCCTGACACAGGCGCTTGCCGCCGAATTCGGCCAGCAGAGCGTGCGCGTCAATGCCATCCTGCCGGGTGCGGTCGATACCGACATGTATCGGGACATGAACGATACGCCTGAGAAGCAGGCCTTCGTCACCAATCTGCATGCGCTGAAGCGTGTCGCAACACCCGAAGAACTTGCCCGCTCGGTCCTCTACCTCGCCTCCGACGATGCGAGCTTCGTCACCGGTACGGCGTCGCTGGTCGACGGCGGCGCTTCGATCACCCGCACCTGAGGCGGCGCGGCGCGGTTATCCGCTGCGGGTTGATGATCCTTCAACACGCCGGCTTATCGCGCCGCTTTTTTCAGAGCATTCTCGCATTGAACAAGAACGGGCCACGCCCCAACATTCGGTCAAAGGAACTTCATCATGTCACGCCTGCAGAACAAGACAGCGCTCATCACCGGCGGCACCAGTGGCATCGGTCTCGAGACCGCCCGCCAGTTCATCGCTGAGGGCGCCCGCGTCGTCGTTACCGGCAGCAGCGCGGCAAGCGTCGAGGCGGCCCGCGCCGAATTCGGCGGCAAAGCCACCGTCATCCAGGCCGATGCCGGCAATGCGGTCGGCCAGAAAGCCGTCGCCGATAGCGTGAGAGAGGCTTTCGGCACGCTCGACATCCTCTTCGTCAACGCCGGGGTCGCCGAATTCGGGCCGCTGGAACAGTGGAGCGAAGCCGCCTTCGACAAGTCGGTTGATATCAACGTCAAGGGCCCGTTCTTCCTGATTCAGGCGCTGCTGCCGATTTTTTCGAAGCAGGCCGCGATCGTGCTCAACACCTCGATTAACGCCCATATCGGCATGCCGAATTCCAGCGTCTATTCGCTGACGAAGGGCGCGCTGTTGACGCTTGCCAAGACATTGTCGGGCGAGCTCATCGGCCGCGGCATCCGCGTCAACGCCGTGAGCCCCGGTCCGATCTCCACGCCGCTCTACAGCAAGCTCGGCGCTTCACAAGCCCAATCCGAAGCGATGACTGCGCAGATCCAGGCCCAGATTCCCGTCGGCCGTTTCGGAACCCCCGGCGAAGTCGCCAAGACCATCGTTTTCCTCGCCTCCGATGAGGCGGCCTATATCGTCGGCAGCGAACTCATCATCGACGGCGGGATGAGCAACCTCTGACCCACGAGTGCGGCGGAGACTGGCTGCCGCCGCAGCTTGCCCGCCTCGGCATGGCGATTGCGATCGTCATGCGGCGGCTTCCGGAGCAGCTCCAATGCCTATCGGCGGCGCGATTGCATGTTCTCCGCCAAAGGCTTAGGGTCGAGGGCGGTCAGAAAAGGCAACGGGTAGAAGGCCATGGCTCTCAGCGGCAAACGCATCCTCCTCATCATCTCCGGCGGCATCGCGGCCTATAAGAGCCTGGATCTGATCCGCCGGCTGCGCGAGCGCGGCGCGAGCGTGCGCCCTGTGATGACCAAAGGCGCCCAGGAATTCGTCACGCCGCTTGCCGTCGGTGCATTGGCGGCGGACCATGTGTACCTCGATCTGTTTTCGCGACAGGACGAACAGGATATCGGTCATATCCGGCTGGCGCGCGACTGCGACCTCGTGCTGATCGCCCCTGCCACCGCCGATCTGATGGCGAAGATGGCGAATGGGCTTGCCGACGATCTCGCCTCGACGGTGCTTCTGGCGACCAATGGGCCGGTGCTTGCCGCACCGGCGATGAACCCCGCCATGTGGGCGCATCCGGCAACGCGGCGGAATGCCGCGATGCTCAGAGCCGACGGCATCCGCTTCGTCGGGCCGATGGCCGGCGAGATGGCGGAAAGCCGGGAGGCAGGGCTCGGCCGGATGGCGGAACCGCTGGAGATCGTCGCTGCTGCCGAAACCATGCTCGACGACGGAGAAAAGCCGCTCAAGGGACGCAAGGCAATCGTCACGTCAGGACCGACGCATGAGCCGATCGATCCGGTGCGCTATATCGCCAACCGCTCCTCCGGCCGGCAGGGGCATGCGATCGCCGCAGCCCTTGCAAAGCTCGGAGCGGAGGTGACGCTCGTATCGGGGCCGGTGGCAATCGCCGACCCCGTCGGCGTGACAGTCGTGCATGTCGAGCGGGCTGAAGAAATGCGTGATGCCGTGCTTGCGGCGCTGCCGGCCGACATCGCCGTGATGGTCGCAGCGGTGGCGGACTGGCGCGTCGCCTCGGCGGCCGACCAGAAGCTGAAGAAACATCCGGGCGAATCCATCCCGACGCTGGCGCTGACCGAGAACCCGGACATCCTGAAAACCGTCGGCCATCATACGATGCGGCCGAAGCTGGTGATCGGCTTTGCCGCCGAGACCCAGGACGTCGAAAGCAATGCAAAGGCAAAACTCGAAAGGAAAGGCGCCGACATGATCGTCGCCAATGACGTTTCTCCTGCGACTGGCATCATGGGCGGCAGCCACAACCGCGTCAAACTCGTTCGCCGCGACGGCGTCGAGCAATGGCCTGACCTGGCGAAGGAAGAGGTTGCCGAACGGCTCGCGGCGCTGATCGCCAGGCAGTTCAGCTAATCGCCAGCGGCTCAGCTATCGTCGAGCGGCTCAGGCAGGAATAGCCACGCGCGGCGGCTTGGAGGCACTCCGCTTCTCCGGCCGGAAGTCGGCGACGTCGATGCCGTCTTTACCGACGGTGACGGCGCTGCCATCCGGAATTTCCGCCCAGGCATCGCCATCGTCGTTCAGCGGCTCGGACACGAGGCAATAGCCCGCACCCACAGGCGAGGCATAGAGCGTCGGCGCCTTGCGGTCGGTCGCATAGCGAACAGCATAGAGCATGTTGCCATCGGAGAAGGCAGCGGTAAAGCGCAGCAGGATCGAGCCGATGACGCTGTCGGCCAGGTCCTCGACGACACCGATCATGTGAGCCATCGCAGCGATCGGCGCCTCGCGCAGACCGAATTGCAGCGCCAGCAGGAACATCAGTTCGGAATCGGTCGTGCCGCCGCGGGCATTGAACAGCTCGTCGTCGAGCATCGCCTCCATCGGCCGGCGCAGACGCTCGAAACCGGTGATCTGGCCGTTGTGCATGAAAGACCAGGTGCCATGGGTGAAGGGGTGGCAGTTGTCGCGGCGCGTGCCGCCGCCTGTGGCAGCGCGGACATGGGCGAGGAAGAGCGGCGAACGGATCTGCCGTGCCAGGCTCTTCAGATTGCAATCCGACCAGGCCGGCAGGATATCGCGGTAGCGGCCGGGCTCGGGCCTGTCGCCATACCAGGCGATACCGAAGCCATCACCATTCGTCGCCGTCTTGGCGCGGGTGGCGCAATGGGACTGCTCGATCAGCGAGTGCGCAGGCGAGGATACCAGTTCCTCAAGATAGAGAGGGTCTCCGCGATAGGCTGCCCAGCGACACCGGAACCCGCCGCCGCATCGGCGGGAATGCTCTAAATTGTCTGATGTCACGGCTAATAACAGCTTAACGCGTTGCCGGTTTGCAAGGGCAACATGACGGTTTCGTGACGTCTGGCACCTTCACATTCGGCGAAAAGCCGTGTTCTTTTGTGAACACCCGCGCTTCTCTCAAAGCAGCGCATGCGTGCATTTCTGCTTGCATCTCAGAAGAATCAGCCTAACTTTAAGCCATCAGCAACAGAACGAAAGGAAGGTGATCCAATGTCTAATGAGATTTCGGACCTCGTAACGGGCATGGAAGAGGTGACGAAGGCGAGGCAGCCCTCGCTCTAATCCCCGCCTTCCTAGGGCTGCATAGACAGTCCAGGCCAGTTTGAGGCCAAACTCATGGAAAGGGTCGCCGAGGCGGCCCTTTTTTATTGTCTTGATGTCTTTATCGTCTTGATGTCAGGCGTTGACGAAAGATCGAAATCTCACTACTCATAAAGTCATCAGATGACTTTATGAGTAGTGAGATGCGAGCGCTCAGCAAGACCAATCTCGCGGATGAGGCGATCGAGGCGATCCGCGGCGACATTCTCGGCAAACGCTGGGCGGTCGGCGAGAAATTGCCGAATGAAGCCTCGCTGTCGGCCATGCTTTCCGTCAGCCGCGGCACCGTGCGCGAGGCGGTGCGCGTTCTCGTCTCCCAGGGTTATCTCGAAACAAGACAGGGTTCGGGAACCTATGTCCGCTCGACGACCGATGCCGGCCGGCCGTTGACGATGGCCCGGCGCGCCAGCCTGCGTGACCAGTTCGAGGCGCGCTTGGCGCTCGACGTCGAGGCAGCCCGGCTGACGGCGATCCGCAAGACGCCGAAGACGGTTGCCGGGCTTCGCAGGCTGCTTGCCGAACGTGGCAATTACGACGGCGGCGATCAGGCCGCCTTCATCGAACGCGACCTCGCCTTCCACAAGGCTGTCATCGCCGCTTCCGGCAACCGGGCGATGATCGAGATCTACGATTTCTTTTCGGCCTCGATCGCCGATACCATTGCGGCGACGCTCGGCAAGGACATTCCCGAGCCGGATATGCAGGCGCATGCCGATATCGTCGACGCCATCGAAACCGGCGATCCCGACGAGGCGGATGCGGCGGTGCGCCGCTTCATGGCGCCCGTTGTTGCCGCCCTCGACAGGATGATCCTGTCATGAACGCGCCGTCCAGCCATGCCGCCAGCGCGCTCGACCCCGCCGACGAATTGCTGATCGACGCCGAGGCCGGCAGCCTTCCGCCGCCGCAGGCAACGCCGGTGCGGGGAGCTGCCGGGCGTTTCCTGCTCGGCGCGAGCCTGGTGCTGATCGCCTTCAACCTGCGCCCGGTCTTCTCGAGCGCCTCGGCGCTGCTGCCGGAGATCCGCTCGGAGCTCGGTCTCAGCGCGCTGGGCGCCAGCCTACTGACGACGCTACCGGTCGTCTGCCTTGGTGCCTTCTCGCCGCTTGCGCCTCGTCTTGCCCAGCGCCTCGGGACGGAGCGCACGCTGCTCGGCGTTCTGCTGCTTCTCGCACTCGGCACGGGTTTGCGCGGACTTTCCTCCGTGCCACTGCTCTTCATCGGCACCGCCCTTGCGGGCGCCTGTATTGCTGTCGGCAACGTGCTGCTGCCGGGGCTGGTGAAGCGCGATTTCGCCGGGCGCGCCGCACTGATGACCGGCTTCTACACGATGGCGCTTTGCGCCGGTGCGGCAAGTGCCGCCGGGCTGACACTGCCGATCGAGCATGGATTGGGCGGCTCTCTCGAGGGTGCCCTCGCTGCCTGGGCGCTGCCCGCCCTGATCGTCAGCCTGCTCTGGCTGCCCGAAGTTCTTCGCAGCGGCCGGCAGGCAAGACGAAATGGCTTCCACGTCAAAGGCCTCTGGCGCGACCGGCTCGCCTGGCAAGTCACGCTGTTCATGGGGCTGCAATCGGCACTTGCCTATTGCGTCTTCGGCTGGCTGGTTCYGATCTTACGCGAACGCGGGCTCGACGGCGTCACATCAGGGGCGATCGTTTCCCTGTCGGTGATGGTACAGGCGGCATCCTGCCTGATCGTTCCGCATATCGCCGTGCGCGGCCGCGACCAGCGGCTGATCAATGCGAGCCTCTGCGGCGTCGCCGTCATCGCCCTGCTCGGCCTGCTCTTCGCGCCACTTTCGACGGTCTGGCTATGGGCGGTGCTGCAGGGCATCGGCCAGGGTGGGCTGATCGCGGCGGCCATGACGACGATCGTGCTGCGCTCACGCGATCCCGATGTCGCCGCCCATCTTTCCGGCATGGCGCAATGCGTCGGTTACCTGCTTGCCGCCATCGGCCCGCTCATCGTCGGCCTCATCCGCGGCTGGACCGGCAGCTTTTCCTGGTGCGCTGCCCTCTTCGTCGCGCTCGGGCTGGGCGCGGCGATCAACGGCTGGAAGGCCGGCCGTGCGATCGAGATCAATGTTCACGCGGTCGAGAAGGTCGGCTGAAGCTCGCTCACTGGCCCATCACCATCTCTTGATGCCCGTCGTCGGCCGCGGATGCTACGCTATCTCAGCCTCTCATTCCCCACGCCGGAGGAGACATCTTGCGCATACGAACCCTGTTTCTGTTCACCGCGCTCGCAGCAATGCTGGCCCCCGCCCTTTCCCATGCGCAGGAAAGCGATCCACCGAGGGCGAATGTCCAGAGCGGCGCACGCGATGGCGTGCTGAAGCTGCTGCCGGCCGATTCCGTCACCGAGCACGCGCTGACGATCGGCGGCCGGAAGATTGCCTATACTGCCACCGCCGGCATGCTGGATCTCTTCGGCCAGGACGGCGTACAGACCGGCGCGGTCTTCTACACCGCCTATGTCGCAAGGGATGGCGGGCCGAACCGGCCTCTGACCTTTGCCTTCAACGGCGGGCCGGGTGCTGCTTCCGCCTTCCTGCATCTCGGGCTGGTCGGGCCGAAGGTACTCGATTTCGGGCCGGACGGACGCGACGGCGCCAATGCGAAACTCGTCGACAATCCGCAAAGCTGGCTCGATTTCACCGATCTCGTGCTGATCGACCCGATCGGCACCGGCTGGAGCCGGACGGCAAAGGCCGACGACGCCTCCAATTATTATAACGTCAGTGCCGATGCCCAGAGCATCGCCAAGGCAATTGCGCTCTATGTCGCGCACAACAACCGTTCCAACTCGCCGAAATATCTTCTCGGCGAGAGTTATGGCGGCTTCCGTGCGGCCAAGGTCGCCTCGGTGCTGCAGGAAAGCCAGGGCATCATCGTCGCCGGCGCGGTGATGCTTTCCCCCCTGCTCGAGGGCCAGCTGATGTTCAATGCCGATCAATTTGCGCTCGGCGCGGCGCTGGAGCTGCCGTCACTGGCGGCGGCCGAACTCGACCGGCACGAGGCCTTTGACGAAGAGAAGCAGAAGGAGGCCGAGACCTTCGCGCTCGGCGACTATCTGACGACGCTGGCCGGACCACCGCCGACGGGTGCCGATGCCGCCGCCTTCTATGGCAGGATCGCTCGCCTGACGGGCATCCCAGAGGATATCGTCACCCGCAACCGCGGCTTCCTCGGCAGTTCCTTCGTCAAACATTCAGATGGGGGCGGCGAGGTGATGAGCGCCTACGACGCCTCCTTTGCAGCACCCGATCCCTATCCGGAATCCGATTACGACCGCGGCGACGACGCCATCCTCGACGGCTTCACCCGCGCCTATGGCGGCGCCTTTGCCGATTACGCCCGCAACGAGCTCGGCTTCAAGACGGAGATGACCTATTCGCTGCTCGACGGCGATATCAGCCGGCGCTGGGAATGGGGCGGCGGGCGCGGCGGCGGATCGCGCTTCCAGGCCAGCGCTACCGACGACATCCGGCAACTGCTCGCCTCGAACTCAGCATTCCACCTGCTGATCGCGCATGGCTACAGCGATCTGGTGACGCCTTACAGCGTCAGCCGCTACGTCGTCGACCATCTGCCGCCCTCGCTCGCCGACGGCCGCGTCGGGCTAAAGCTTTATCGCGGCGGGCATATGTTCTATACGAAAGCCGATCAGCGGGCCGCCTTCACGGCGGATGCGAAGGCCTTCTACGCCGCCCACCCGGCCGCCCAGCCCGCTGAGTAAAGCGTAGCGCGATCAGATTCGCCTGCCATGCTTTGGTTCTTTGTTTTCCGCTGTCATGATCGCAAAACCGCTCTACACTTTTGCGCGACATGCTTTTGGGGGCTTGCCGATGCATATCACCGGAGGATGCCATTGCGGCGCGATCCGCTATCAGGCGGAGATCGATGCGGAGCGGATCTCGATCTGCCATTGCACCGATTGCCAGCGGTTGACGGGCTCCGCCTATCGCATCACCGCACCGGCGCGGCCGGGAAGTTTCACACTCCTATCAGGCGAGCCGAGAGGCTACGCAAAATATGGCGACAGCGGCGGTCTCAGCCGGCAATTCTTCTGCCCGAATTGCGGATCGCCGCTCTACCGCACGGATGGCGAAGGCGGCGCGATCGGTATCCGCGTCGGCAGCATCGACCAGCGGCGGGAGCTGACGCCCAGGAAACAGATATGGTGCCGGTCGGCTTTGCCCGGGGTGGAGAATATCGAGCCGCTGCCACGTTTCGAGGGTGAGGATTAGCGAGACAGCGACGCTTAGACCGGAAACCGGGAGCGCTCGTCTATTCCGGCAGATGCATATCAGGCCAACTGTCGGTGACGCCGGCCTGTACTGGGCGCTCGAGATAGGTGGAAAGCGCGATATAGCTGCGGGTGCCGGTGACGCCGGGAACGGCATGGATCTGCGAGAGAAAAGCCTCCAAGGCCTGCGGGCTTTCGGTACGGACCTTGAAGAGAACGCTGGCGTCGCCGGCGACCGAATGCATCTCCTCGACCTCGGGAAAACGCAGGACCTGCATCAGCCGCTCGCTCTTGCCCCAGCCGGCCGCCTCCACATGCACGAAGGCAAGCAACGGCTTGCCGAGCGCTGCGCCGTCCAGCGCGGCATGCACGCCCTTGATGGTGCCGGATTGTCTCAGGCGGCGCACACGCTCATGCACGGCCGGCGCCGACAGACCGACCGTTTCGCCAAGCCTGGCATAGCTCTGGCTGCTGTCGGCGGCGAGCGCGGCTAATATTTTTCGGTCGAAGGCATCGATGACCGGTTGCTGTGGGCGTCTTTTCCGAAGATCCTCTGTATTTTTCGCCATTCCGCAAAACCCTCTTTCTGCCGAAGAATAATCGTCGATACTGCCATTATTCAATAGAATATTCGGAGGAGAGATTTCATGGAGATGATCATGCGCAATCCGGCAAGCGGGGTCTATCCGGCCAGCCCTGATTACATCCATGCGCTGGAGATCAGGCATCCATCCCGGTTGCTCTTCGTCAGCGGCACGATGGGTCTCGATCAAGAGGGAATGGCGGCGGCCGATCTGGAAGCACAGCTGGAGCTCATCTGGTCCAATCTGCGCGCCATCCTCGCCTCCGCTGATATGACCGTGGACAATATCGTGCGGCTGACGAGCTATCTCAGCGACGGCGCCTTTATGGAGGCGAACCAGAATGCCCGCCTTCGGGCCCTTGTCGGCCGCGCCGTGCCGACCACGGCGATCATCGTCGAA
This sequence comes from Rhizobium sp. P1_E1, assembly GCF_056406015.1. Taxonomy (NCBI): domain Bacteria; kingdom Pseudomonadati; phylum Pseudomonadota; class Alphaproteobacteria; order Hyphomicrobiales; family Rhizobiaceae; genus Rhizobium; species Rhizobium sp. P1_E1. Next base: position 96,491 of record NZ_JBFUAY010000001.1, read on the forward strand.
ACGCTGCGTGACGACTGGCTGGTCGAGATCGAGATCATCGCTGCCGGCTAAGGCACATTGGCCGTCGCACCGCAGGGGTGCGACGGCGGCGGCGATCAGGCCGCCTGTTTCAACAGACCGAGCGCCTCGGCCAGACCGACCTCGCCGCGGAAACCGCCGCTGCTTTTCGCCTCCTGTCGATGCTCGATCGCATGGGCAAAACGCACGGCCGGCTCCTGCTGCATGCGCTCATAGAGGCGATGCAGGCCGGGAAACTGCCGGCGGTCGACGACCTTATGGAAATCGTTCCAGCGGGCGACCCCGACGAAATAAGCGTCAGCCAGGCTCGGCCCGTTGCCGAGAAGCCATTCGCGGCCATCGAGCAGACGCTCAAGCGTCTGATGCGCCTTTTCGACCGCCGCGCTGCCATAGGCCGTGAGGGCCTGCTTCTGCTGCGGCTCCAGCGGGTGTTCGAACGCATACCAGAGCGGGCCGAAGGCCTTGAAGAAACTGGTGTTGAGAAAGGCGAGCATCTGGTTCAGACGATCGAAATCCTCCGACCCCTGCGCAAAACCCAGACCGCCGCCGATCGCCCGAGCGCCGATATGATGGAGGATCGCCATGCTTTCGCTGATCGTCCTGCCATCCTCGAGCAGCAGCGACGGCGTTTCGCCGACTTTGTTGATCCTGGCATAGTCATCGGTGGAGACCATTTCCGGCATCTCGACGCGGCAGAGCCGATAAGGCAGGCCGGACCATTCCAGCGCGACGATCGAGCCAAAGGAGCAGCCCTCCGGCACGCCGTAAAACAATATGGGTGACATCAATCGTTCCTTTCAGAATTGACCCCGTTTGGACACGATGAATGTGAAGATGTGGACGATCCTGCGGTAGAGGCTATAAATGCATCGTAATGTCCACATATCTGGAAGATGACAATGGCGCTCTTCAACCTCAACGACCTCCATCTTTTCGTGCAGGCCGTCGACAGCGGCAGTTTTACCGCCGCCGCCAGGCATCTCGGCATTCCGAAATCGACTGTGAGCAAACGGGTTGCGGAGCTGGAGGCACGGCTCGGCGTCCGGCTGATCCAGCGCACGTCACGAAGCTTCGCGCTGACCGAGCTCGGCCGGGAATTCTTTCAGCACGCCCAGGCCTCGATCATCGAGGCGGAGATGGCCGAAGGCATCGTGCGGCGGCATCTGGCTGAACCCGCAGGCAGCGTTCGCCTCACCGCCTCGGTGCCGACGGCACAGTTCACCTTGGCGGAACATCTGCCGGCGCTGACGGCACGTTATCCGAAGCTCCGGCTTTCCGTGCACGTGACGGACCGCTTCGTCGACATCGTGCAGGAAGGCTTCGACATCGCGCTGCGCAGCCATCGCGGGCCGCTGCCGGATTCCGCTCTGGTACAGCGGAAGCTCGCCAGCCACCCTTTCTTCATCCTCGCCTCGCCGGATTATATCAGCACCCATGGGCAACCGCACCGGCCGGAGGAACTGGCACAGCATGCGACGATCATGACCAGCCTGACGGAGGATCAGTGGCGGCTCTACTTCGATGGCGGCGACGAGGTTCTCGTCACGCTGCATTCCGTCATGGCGGCGGATGAGCCCTATGTCCTGATGGAAATGGCCGTGTCGGGGCTTGGCATTACCTGCCTGCCGACATCCGTCTGCCGCAAGGCGCTGGCAGACGGGCGGCTGGTGCGGGTGCTGCCGGAATGGACGGCGGGCAGCATCGAAACGACGATCCTGATGCCGCATCGGCGTGGCCAGTTGCCGGCAGTGCGCGCCGTCGTCGATTTCCTGGCCGAACGGCTCGGCGGCTAGAGCCGCTTCTCACTTTTCCTGTGATTGCTTGGTGATCACGCCGCCTTGGCGGCGTGATATTCCTTGATGGCGACCATCTTGATCGCCGGATGGCGCTCGGACTCATAACGCAGCGAGAAACCGTCCTGGGCGAGGAAGACCGGGTCGCCGTCGAGATCGCGGGCGATATCGCCGCGTTTGACGGTGAGGAATTTCTCGAGATCGGCCGGCTGCTCGGCCGAGATCCAGCGGCAGACGGAGAAACGCGACATTTCGAAGGAGACCGGCAAGCCGTATTCGGCCATCAGCCGCTCCTTCAAGACGTCGAGCTGCAGGGCGCCGACGACGCCGACGATTGCCGGCGAGCCGTCTTCCGGCGAAAACAGCTGGACGACCCCTTCCTCGGCCATCTGCTGCAGGGCTTCCTTGAGCTTCTTCGCCTTCATCGCGTCTTCCAGGCGCACGCGGCGCAGGATTTCCGGCGAGAAGTTCGGCACGCCCTGGAAGACCAGGGATTCACCTTCGGTCAGCGTATCGCCGATCCGGAGCGTGCCGTGGTTGGGAATGCCGACGACGTCGCCGGCATAGGCGGTGTCGGCGAGCTGGCGCTGCGAGGCGAAGAAGAATTGCGGCGCCGTCAGGCCGAGCTGCTTGCCGGTGCGGGCGAGCCTTGCCTTCATGCCGCGCTCGAGCTTGCCGGAGCAGATGCGGGCAAAGGCGATGCGGTCGCGGTGGTTGGGGTCCATGTTGGCCTGGATCTTGAAGACGAAGGCCGTCATCTTGTCGTCGGTCGCATGCACGGTCCTGGTATCGGCGACCTGGTCACGCGGCGGCGGCGCGAAATCGCCGAGCGCGTTGATGAGATCGCGAACGCCGTAATTGCGCAGCGCCGAGCCGAAAAAGACAGGCGTCATATGGCCTTCCAGGAAGGATTCGCGGTCGAAGGGACGGCAGGCCTCGATCGCCAACTCGGTCTCCTCGATGAAGACCTGGCGCTCGTTTTCCGGCAACCTGCCGGCGACGCTTTGCGGGCCGTTGACCGGCGTTCCCTCGATTTCGGTATCCGAACCGCGCACCGTGTTGGCGGCGATATTGTAGGAGCCGCAAAAGGTCTTGGAGCGGCCGATCGGCCAGGTGATCGGCGCGGTATCCAGCGCCAGCTTCTCTTCCACCTCGTCGAGGATCTCGAAGGGATCGCGGCTTTCGCGGTCCATCTTGTTGATGAAGGTGATGATCGGAATATCGCGCATGCGGCAGACTTCGAAGAGCTTCAGCGTGCGCGGCTCGATGCCCTTGGCGGCATCGATGACCATGACCGCGGCATCGACGGCCGTCAGCGTGCGATAGGTGTCGTCGGCGAAATCCTCGTGACCCGGCGTGTCGAGGATATTGAAGACATTATCGTTATATTCGAAGGTCATCACCGAGGTGACGACGGAGATGCCGCGTTCGCGCTCGATCTTCATCCAGTCGGAGCGCGTCTGCATGCGATCCTTCTTCGCCTTGACTTCGCCGGCAAGCTGAATGGCGCCGCCGAACAGCAGCAGCTTTTCGGTGAGCGTCGTCTTACCCGCGTCCGGGTGGGCGATAATAGCGAATGTGCGGCGGCGGGAGACCGCCTCGGCGAGACTTTCGGCCATACTTGTGAATCCTGTGGAATTGCCGCGTATCTAGCGACTAAAGGCCGACTTTGCAATTGACCTCGGCGTCGCGCGCGCAAAGTAATGGCCCATGAACATTCATCACGACGTCAGCCCCAGGCTGAACCTCATCCGCCTGCCGAATGGCGAAGGCCTCGATCTGCCCGCCTATGAAAGCAAGGGGGCGGCCGGCATGGACCTGCGCGCTGCCGTCGACGAGGCAGCACCGCTGACGCTTCTGCCCGGCAAACGGGCGCTGGTGCCGACCGGCTTCATCTTCGAGATCCCCGAGCATTTCGAGGGACAAGTGCGGCCGCGTTCCGGCCTTGCCTTCAAAAACGGCATCACCTGCCTGAATTCGCCTGGTACCGTCGACAGCGACTATCGCGGCGAAGTGAAGGTGCTGCTCGTCAATCTCGGCGAGGAAGCCTTCGTCATTTCGCGCGGCATGCGCATCGCCCAGATGGTGATCGCGCCGGTGACCCAGGCACGGGTGGTGGAGATCACCGAGGCAAGCGAAACGGTGCGCGGCGCAGGCGGTTTCGGCTCCACCGGCGTCTGATGGCACAGCGCCTCGACAGCGCGGGCCTGACCTTCCGGCAGGATTATTTCGGCGACCCCGCCGGCTGGGCGGCACTGGTCTGCCTGCTCAGGGATATTTTCGGCATCGATATCGGACCGCTGCAACAGCTCGGCGGCCCCGACCCCACCAGCATGCCCTTCGGCTGGTTCGACGCCGAAGGGGAACTTGCGGCGAATATCTCGGCCTTTGCGCTGCCCTTCGTCCTCAACGGCAGGAACGTCCATGCCGCCGGCCTGCAATCAGGTGCCGTGCGGCCGCCATGGCGCGGCCGCGGGCTCTATCGCGACGTCACGGTAAAAGCGCTCGACTGGTGCGAGAAGCAGGGCTTTGAAGCCATCATCCTCTATACCGACAAGCCGTCGCTCTACGCGCCCTATGGTTTCCGCGCGATACCGCTGCACCGATACGAGGGACCGGCGCCCGACCCTTCGTCTTCCGTCGCCCGCGCCCGGCCGCTTTTGCCGACAACCGCGGATGATCTTGCCCTGCTGCAATCGCTGCTGAAAAGACGAAGCCCGGTTTCGACCTCGCTGGCGGTCACAGTCAATGCGGCGATGTTTCTGATCAACACCCAGCTCGATCCCGATATCCGCATCAGCTTCCTGGAAGACCGGCAGGCGGCGATCGCATGGAAGATGGATGAGGCAGGCCGCTTCAGCCTCCTCGACGTCGTGGCGGCTGACATACCGTCGCTTGCAGCGATCCTTGGCGGACTGGAAATCGCCCCCGCCTCTGTCGAAGTGCTTTTCCGTCCCGACAAGCTCGGCTGGGACGGTGTTCCGCAACCGTTGGAAAGCGGCACGAGGTTGATGCTGCGCGGGCTCGGCCATGCCACCCCGGATTTTCCGGCGATGTTGTCGCCGATGGCGGAATTCTAGAGCAGTTCCAGCAAAACTGCGCAGCGGTTTTGCGACCGGAATGCGCAAAAACAAAAAGGCGTTTCGCCGCCCCCTATTTCCGCCGGGAAAGCGGTGGCAGGCGGCGCTTGACGGGCGAGGCCTTGATCATCGCGGTGTTGGTCTCCGCCCTTTCGGCAACCCGGTCGAGGATGCCGTCGAGATCGGACATCGAGCGGATGACCAGGCGGGCGATAAAACAATCATCACCCGTCACCTTGTCGCATTCGATGATTTCGGGAATTTCCTCGATGATGCGCTCGACGATGTGCAGCTGTCCCGGCAGCGGACGCACGCGCACGATCGCCTGCAGGGGATAACCGACGGCGGCGGGATCGAGATCAATGGTGAAGGCCTTGATGACGCCACGCTCCTCCAGCCGCCGCAGGCGCTCGGCCGCACTCGGCGAGGAGAGGCCGACCTGCTGGGCCAGTTCCTTCAGCGAGATCCGCGCATTCCCGGCCAGCGCCTCCAGAATGGCCTGATCGATTTCGTCGAGCGATTGCACATCATTAGCCACGGCGAGACATTCTCCTCGTATGATTAGGCGATATCGATCATCCTCCTTTTTATCCTTATATAAAATCGCCGATCGCCGCAATATTCTTATGCCACCGAAATGGAGGCAATCATGGGCAGTGACATCAAAAGAGGCACGGTGGAAATGACGGCAGCGATGCTGATCTCGGGGACGATCGGTTGGTTCGTCGTCATGTCCGGACAGTCGGTCAGCGGCGTGGTCTTCTGGCGTTGCCTGTTCGGCGCGCTCACCTTGCTCGTCATCTGCGGTGCTCTCGGGCTGCTGCGGCCAGGCGTCATCACGCTGCGCGCCTTCGGCATCGCCATATCAGGCGGTATCGCCATCGTCTTGAACTGGCTGCTGCTGTTTGCCTCCTACTCGCATGCGACGATCTCGATCGCGACGACGGTTTACAACACCCAGCCTTTCATGCTGCTCGTGCTCGGCGCGCTTTTTCTCGGCGAGAAGATCACCGCCACCAAGCTGGTCTGGCTGACACTCGCCTTCGCTGGGATGATTGCCATCGTCGAGGCAAAACCGGGGACAGGCGGGGCGGCATCTGACGGTTACGGCCTCGGCATCCTGATGGCGCTCGGTGCCGCCTTCTTCTACGCGCTCGCCGCCCTTGCCGCGAAATGGCTGAACGGCACGCCGCCGCATCTGATCGCGCTCATCCAGGTCGCAACCGGCATGCTGATGCTGGCGCCGATGACGGACTTTTCAAATCCGCCGCAGGATGCCGGAGGCTGGGCGATCCTGGTGACCGTCGGCGTCGTCCATACCGGGCTGATGTATGTGCTGCTCTATGGTGCGATCCAGCGGCTGCCGACACATCTGACCGGCGCTCTGTCCTTCATCTATCCAATCGCGGCGATCCTGGTCGACCGGCTGGCCTTCGGCCACGCGCTGCAGCCGATGCAGATCGCAGGCGCCGCGATCATTCTCCTTGCCGCCGCCGGCATGAATCTCGGCTGGACGCCGCGCTGGCTGCGGCCGCGGGCGGTGGAGAGCTGAACCGGGCGTTCCGATCGGGATGGCCGAGACGCCCGGTTGCCGATATTACCTCTGCGGGCGCGTCGTTTCGAACAGGAACCAGGTGCGGCGCTCGCCCTCGTCGATCCAGTTCTCGATCAGGCTGGCGGTTGCGACATCATTGTGCTCGTCGCAGAGGCCATGCACCTCGCGCAGCAGCGAAACGAGTTGAGCGTTGTCCTCGCGCAGTTCCGACAACATGTCTTCGGGCGTGACGAAATCCGCGTCATTGTCCAAAAGGCGCTGCTGACGTGCGATCTGGCCGATGGAGCGGAGCGTCGTGCCGCCGATCTTGCGGGCACGCTCGGCAATGTCGTCGGTCATCGCGAAGATCTGTTCCGCCTGTTCGTCGAGCAACAGATGATAGTCGCGAAAATGCGGGCCGGACATGTGCCAATGGAAATTCTTGGTCTTCACATAAAGCGTAAAGACATCGGCGAGCAGCGCGGTCAGCGCCGCCGAAATATCGGTAATGGCGTTGGTCGGCAGGCTGGACGGCGTCTTGAGTGGCGAAAGCCTGCGGGTTTCGGCTGGCGTATGGGACATTTAATCTCTCCTTGGTGATGAAAATCTCTAGCGCCACCGACCGGGACAACCGCGGCGGGCCGCGCTGATCGCGCATTTGCAGAGAGAGAAATAGCAAGGCCGGGTCGCTTTCCAAGTAGATCATCGTCTAGCAGACCTATTCCTTATGGTTATGGACCGATCAGCGCCAAAGCATTGATGAGGAAGCGGCGCTTGCCTATAGATGGGCGGTGGAAGCCCTGAGGGTTAAGAAGATGAGCCTCACCGTCCTGATCACCTATGCCGGAGCGCTGTTCATCGCCGCGGCCATTCCGGGACCCGGGATTACCGCAATCGTCGCGCGTGCGCTCGGCTCGAATTTCCGCGAGACCTTCTTCATGGGTCTCGGCCTGGTGATCGGYGACATGACCTATCTCACAGCGGTCATTCTCGGCCTTGCCTTCGTGGCGCAGACCTTTACCGAGGTGTTCATAACAATCAAGATCGCCGGCGTCCTCTATCTCGGCTACATCGCCTGGAAACTCTGGACGGCGGGGCTGCTGCCGCAGGATATTGCGGCACGGAAATCGACCAACATCGGCCTGTCCTTCCTCTCCGGCCTGCTGGTGACGCTCGGCAATCCGAAGACGATGCTCTTCTATGTCGCCCTGGTGCCGACGCTGATTGATATCGGCAATATCGGGCTACGCGACTATGCGATCCTGCTCGCCGCCACCTTCGTCGTGCTGATCGTCGTGCTTGTGCCCTATATGCTGCTTGCCTCGCGGGCCCGCACAATGCTGAAGCAGCCGCGGGCCTTGCAGGCGCTGAACCGGGTTGCCGCCGGCATCCTCGCCGGCACGGCAGCCTTCATCGCCACGCGGGCGGCCTGAAATAAACATTCGGCAAGAAACGGTTTTCAAAGGTTTTTTTCTCTCCTGATCGCCACTCCAGGTCGAACGCGGTCTGGCCTAGACGGGCCTTTGACCCTATTCTCCCCCTCGATTTCAGAGCAGGATTTCAAAGGGAGAGCACCATGTCGCACAAGCCCGGCCGCGGCCGCATCTATTCCTCGATCACCGAGACCATCGGCGACACGCCGCTCGTGCGCTTCGACAAGCTGGCGCGGGAAAAAGGCGTCGTGGCGAACCTGATCGGCAAGCTCGAATTCTTCAACCCGATCGCATCCGTGAAGGACCGTATCGGCGTCGCGATGATCGAGGGCCTCGAGGCGCAAGGCAAGATCACCCCCGGCAAGACGGTGCTGATAGAGCCGACCTCCGGCAATACCGGTATCGCGCTCGCCTTTGCCGCCGCCGCCAAGGGCTATCGGCTGATCCTCACCATGCCGGAAACGATGTCGGTCGAGCGCCGCAAGATGCTGGCGCTGCTTGGCGCCGAGCTGGTGCTGACCGAGGGGCCAAAGGGCATGAAGGGCGCCATCGCCAAGGCCGAGGAACTGGCGGCGTCGCTTCCCGATGCCGTCATTCCGCAGCAGTTCGAAAACCCGGCCAATCCCGAGATCCACCGCAAGACGACGGCCGAGGAAATCTGGAACGATACCGACGGCACGGTCGATATCGTCGTATCGGGCATCGGCACCGGCGGCACGATCACCGGCGTCGGACAAGTGCTGAAGAGCCGCAAGCCCGAGATCAAGATCATCGCCGTCGAACCGGCCGATTCGCCGATCCTGTCCGGCGGCAATCCCGGTCCGCACAAGATCCAGGGCATCGGCGCCGGCTTTGCGCCAAAAATCCTCGATACCGGAATCTATGACGAGGTCGTCACCGTGACCAATGACGAGGCCTTCGAACAGGCGCGCCTCGTCGCCCGGCTCGAAGGCGTGCCGGTCGGCATCTCCTCGGGTGCAGCACTGACCGCCGCCATCAAGGTCGGCATCCGTCCCGAGAACGCCGGCAAGAACATCGTCATCATCATCCCCTCCTTTGCGGAGCGTTATCTGTCGACGGCGCTGTTTGAGGGATTGGGGAGCTAAAGGTGGCTATGGCGGAGCCTTTCCGCCGGCAATATATCCTGCAGAATATCGGGGCGCTTCGGCGCCCCTTCATTTGTGCCGTCACCTGCATCCCAATCGAAGTGGGACGAAAGTTCTGTGGCAGTCCGTAATAACGATTGTCGATGTCCATCTGAGCTCGTTGAATGCAGGTGTTTGCCAACCTTCGCCATGACTTCCGCCAGCGTCGCGGTCAAACGATTCAGCTCAGTGTGCTCTCTCGTCCGCTCTGGAGCATAGCGCGATATGATGTACTCACGCTTTGCTGTCATTGCCTCGAGATGCAAGGCGGTCTTCTTTCTCAGTTTAAGTTTGGCAACGAACAAAGGCTCAGCGAGATTGTGCATCCGTTTTCGTATTTCTTCTGGGGCAACGCCTTCATGGCGCAGGAAGGCATTTAAGTAGAGTTCAATAGCGTGAATGGCGCACATTCGAGCTGGGGCAATGGATATTGGAACTCGCTTCTGACCCTTCCCGAACAGGAGTTTCGAAGCGCGAGAGTAGGCATTCGCTAAGTCTAGAACCTCCGATGCGTTGGCGTTCGAGCCCGGATATTAGTTACTCATCTACATCCCCGGCAGCTTTTCTTATCCGTCACCTCCGATCGACTGTGCCGAACGGACAGACATCCTTCTCGAAATTTTTTCAGCCGAATCTAATATTGTAAATAGCGACGAAGTGAGGAGAGGCCCTTACCCCTAACGGATAAGCAACACGGAGGGATGTTTAAATCGGCGTCCTAGGCAGCTTCGGCACCGCTTTTGGCAGGTCAGCCCCTGCCAAGAGCATTCGCGGCCGGCAGCGCGCCATAACGGCAGCGATCAATCGTTCCGTCGGGGTTGGGTTCGCGGATAGCGACATAATCTCATAATCCGGCAGCGCACCAGCGGGGATTTCGCTGAGGGCAGCGCCAGCGCGATCGGCAGATCGGTGAGCGGCCTGACGACTAGTACTTCAAAATATCTGCGCGCATACGCTCTTCTTCTTAAGCCGCCGCCGTCAGCCTTTCGCCGGCGATGCGGTAGGAGATCGCTTCGGCGAGATGGATGCGGCCGACTGTCGGCTTACCGTCGAGATCGGCCAGCGTGCGGGCGACCTTGAGCACGCGGTGGTAACCGCGGGCGGAGAACTTCATCTTCTCGGCGGCGTCGCGCAGCAGCTGCAGGCCAGGGGCATCGGGCTCGGCCAGTTTCTCGATCATCGCCGTAGAGCAGCGGGCATTGGTGCCGATGCCCTTTGCGCCGGTGCTTTCGAAGCGCTCCTGCTGGATTGCGCGGGCGCGGGCGACACGGCGGGCAACATCGGCGCTGGTTTCGGCCGCCATCGGCCGGATGAGGTCGGCGGCGGAGACGGCCGGCACATCGATGCGGATATCGATGCGATCCATCAGCGGGCCGGAGATGCGGGCCTGGTAATCGCTCATGCAGCGCGGCCCGCGGGCACAGCTATGGCCCGGCTCGCCGGCCATGCCGCAGCGGCAGGGGTTCATCGCCGCGATTAGCTGGAATTTCGCCGGATAGGAGACGCGGTGGTTGGCGCGGGCAATCACGCATTCGCCACCTTCGAGCGGCTGGCGTAGCGCATCCAGCGCCTGCGGCGTGAACTCGGGGAACTCGTCGAGAAACAGCACGCCGTGATGGGCAAGCGAGGCTTCGCCTGGACGGGCGCGCAGACCGCCGCCGACGAGGGCTGCCATGGTGGCGGAATGATGCGGGGTGCGGAAGGGCCGGCGATCGGAAAGCTTGCCGCCGGAGAGCTGGCCGGCGATCGAATGCACCATCGAGACTTCAAGCAGCTCGGCGGCCGAGAGCGGCGGCAGGATGGACGGCAGCCTGGCTGCCAGCATCGACTTGCCGGAGCCCGGAGGACCGACCATCAGCAGATTATGGCCACCGGCGGCCGCCACCTCGAGCGCCCGCTTGGCGCTTTCCTGGCCCTTGATCTCGGCGAGATCCGGCAGGTTTGCGGCATTGGCGCGGATCGACGCCTCCGGCCTGGATAGGACTTGCGTGCCGCGGAAATGATTGGCAAGGGCAATCAGGCTGCGGGGTGCAAGGATATCGACGTCGGCGCCTGCCCAGGCGGCTTCGGCGCCGCTTTCGGCGGGGCAGATCAGCCCCTTGCCGAGCGCATTGGCGCCGATCGCGGCCGGCAGCGCGCCTGATATGGCGGCGATCGTGCCGTCGAGATTGAGTTCGCCGACGACGACAAAATCGGACAGCGCATCGGCGGGAATGGCGCCGAGGGCAGCCATCAGGGCAAGCGCGATCGGCAGATCGAAATGCGAACCTTCCTTCGGCAGATCGGCCGGCGCCAGATTGACGGTCACCCGCTTGGCCGGCAGCGCCAGGCCGGAGGCGTGGAGGGCGGCCTGCACGCGCTCGCGGCTTTCGGCAACCGCCTTGTCAGGCAGGCCGACGATCTGCATCCCGACCTTTCCGGGAGCGACCATGACCTGGACCTCGACCGGCACACCTTCGATACCCTGAAATGCAACCGTACTGACACGCGCGACCATCAACCCATCCTCTTGCCGCAAACTTTTATATACCGCCCTGCAGCCTTTATTCGATGCATGTCGTGGCCCCTTGGGCGACATGCATTAAGGTTAGCGGTTGCAATCTGGCATGGAAACAGGAATAAAACAAGAACAATCAAAGAACGGAATCAGGCATCCGCTGTGACCTTGGTTGCGCTCGGTCGCTGGACCAGAACGGTCATGGGCGGCTGGCTCAGCCGCGCTTGCGCTCGATCGCATCCCAAAGAAGGGCTGCTATATCGGCACCGCCGAACTTCTTCACCTCGCGAATGCCTGTGGGCGACGTGACGTTGATCTCGGTCATGTAATCGCCGATCACATCGATGCCGACGAGCAGGAAGCCGCGCTCCCTCAGCGCCGGGCCGATGYGGGTGCAGATTTCCTGTTCGCGCGGCGTCAGCTCGGTCGCCTCGGCGCGGCCGCCGACATGCATGTTGGAGCGGCTGTCGTGTTCGGCCGGCACGCGGTTGATGGCGCCGGCGAATTCGCCATCGACCAGGATGATGCGTTTGTCGCCCTTGCGCACATCGGGCAGATATTGCTGGGCAATGAAGGGTTCGCGGAAAAGCTGGCCGAACATTTCGAGCAGCGAAGAGAGGTTGCGGTCGTCGCGGGTCGAATGGAAGACGCCGGCGCCGCCATTGCCGTAAAGCGGCTTCAGGATAATATCGCCCATCTCGTCGCGGAAGCGGCGGATCTCGGCGGCATCCTTGGTGATCAACGTCTTCGGCATCAGATCGGAGAATTCGGTGACGAAGATCTTCTCCGGCGAATTGCGCACCCAGGCCGGATCGTTGACGACGAGCGTCTTCGGGTGGATGCGCTCGAGCAGATGCGTCGAGGTGATATAGGCCATATCGAAGGGCGGATCCTGGCGCAGCAGCACGACATCCATGGTCGCGAGATCGACGCGCTCCGGCGCGCCAAGCTCGTAGTGGTCGCCCTTGACGTCGCGCAGCACCATCGGCTCGACGCTGGCATAAAGCCTGTTGTCACGGAAGCTCAGGCGGTCGGGGGTGTAATGGAAGAGCCTGTAGCCGCGCGCCTGCGCTTCCAGGCTCATGGCGAAGGTGGAATCACCCGCGATATTGATGCCTGCGACATGATCCATCTGGACCGCTACATTGGTGATCTTGGCCATTTCCATCCCTCGCTGAATGCCGGACAGATGTAGGTCGGCCAGATATCAAACGCAACGGCCAATCAAGGGCTTCGGCACTGGAGCATTTTTGTTTTTTGCGCAATTCCGGACGCAAAACCGCTGCGCAGTTTTGCTGGAATTGCTTTTCACCGCGTTTCGAGTTTCCGCATCAAACGGCCGCGATAGCTATCGAGAATGACGGCGAGCACGATGACGGCGCCGATGACGATCGGCTTGATATTGTCGTCGGCGCCCAAGAGCTGCAATCCCGTCGACAGCACCTGCAGAATGCAGGCGCCCACCAGCGTGCCGACAATCGAGCCTTTGCCACCCGAAAGGCTGGTTCCGCCGATGATGACGGCGGCGATCGCATTCAACTCGTAGCCGATGCCCGCAACCGGGCTGCCGACATTGAGACGGAGCAGATAGACCATGGCCGCAATGCCGGCCGTCAGCCCTGAGATCGTGAAGACCGCAATCTTGTACCGTTTGGGCTCATGCCCCGACAGCCGGACAGCCTCTTCATTGGTGCCGATCGCGAAGACGAAGCGCCCGAAGACGGTGTAGCGCAGCACGAACCAGCCGATGAGGACGACAACGATCGCAATCAGAAAGATCGACGGAAATATGCCCCAGAAGATCAGGTTGCCGAAATCGACGAAAGGCTGAGGCAGGCCGGTGATCGTGGAATTGTCGCTGACCACGCGCGCCAGGCCGCTCGCGACGTTCAGCATGCCAAGGGTGACGATAAAGGAAGGAAGCTTCCACTTCTCGCAAATCCACCCGTTGACGGCGCCAAGGGCAGCACCCGTGCCCATCGACGCAAGACATGCGAGAACAATCGCCTGCCATGGCGAAAACGCCGGATTGATCATGATCGTCGCACCGATCACCGTGCAAAGGGCAAGCAGCGACCCGACCGAGAGATCGATGCCGCCAACGAGGATGACGAAGGTCATGCCGGCAGCAAGCACGGTGTTGATGGCAATCTGCACAAAGATCTTCAGGAAGTTCTCCGGCGTTGCGAAATAGGGCGCCGTCGCCGAGAAAAACGCCAGGATCAGAATGAGGGCAATGGCGACGCCCGCCTCCTTCAGCGAGATCCGGATAAGCTTGTCCCAGACGCTCACCTCTTTCGCCTCGGTCTGTTTTTCAATGTTGGCGGACACGACTGTACTCCTTGTAGGCGAGCGAAAGGATCCTGCTCTCGTCAAATTGTTCCCGAACTATTTCGCCCGATATCTTGCCGTCGGAGAATACGATGATGCGATGGCAAATGCCCATGAGCTCCGGCAGATCCGAAGAGACGACCAGAACGCCTTTTCCCTGAGCCGCAAACTTCCACAGAAGCTCATAAATCTCGGCCTTTGCACCGACGTCGATTCCACGGGTCGGCTCATCGAAAATCAGCACCTTAGGGCCGCGGAACAGCCATTTTGCAATGACGACCTTTTGCTGGTTGCCGCCGGAAAACGTCCTGACGGCCTGATGGATGGACGGGGTCTTGATGCGCAGTTCGCGCACGAGGCGCTGCGAATGATCATCCTGCGCCCTTCGCATGATCAAGCCGTTGCGGGAGATCTTGGCGAGATCGGTTATGGTGGCATTTTCGGCGCAGCTCATATCGAGCATCAAGCCCTGCATCTTGCGGTCTTCGGTTGCCAGGCAGAGCCCGGCAGCAACGGCGTCCTTTGGCGAATGGATCTCAACCGGCTCGCCATTCACGCGAATTTCGCCGGTCGCTTTGGCGTCGGCGCCGAATATGGCGCGAACCGCCTCCGTCCGGCCGCTGCCGACAAGGCCGGCAATGCCGACGATTTCCCCCTTTGCCACGGAAAATGACAATTCCGGGCTAGTGCGCGTCACCTTCAGGCCGGACACACCGAGCGCCTCGCCGGACACGGTGCTGTCGCTGCGAAAAATGCCATGATCCGAAAGCTTCCGCCCGACCATGAGTTCGACGATGTCAGGAATAGCAAGTCCGGACAGCGGACGCGTGATCACATGCTGGCCGTCGCGCAGCACCGTCACATCGTCACCGACGTCAAAGATCTCCTCCAGCCTGTGAGAGATGTAGAGCGTGGTCACGCCACGCCGCTTCAGGCGCTTGAGAATTTCAAAAAGGCGATCGACCTCCTTGGAGGTCAAGGTTGCTGTCGGTTCGTCGAGAACGAGAAGCTTGCTTTCGTAGCAAAGCGCCTTGGCAATCTCGACCAATTGAAGCTGGGCAACGCTGAGGCGGCTCGCCAGTGTCGTCGGAGCCACGTCGAGGCCGACCTCTTCCAGCAGTTCCGCCGCTCTGCTGTTCATCGCCTGATAGTTCACCAGGCCATATCGGCGCGGCAGATGCTCGAACAGCAGGTTTTCTGCCACCGTGAGGTTGGAAAGCGGATGCAGCTCCTGGTGAATGACCCGGATGCCCGCCTTGAACGCCTCCAGCGGCGAGGCCGGATGGTATTGTTTGCCGTCAAACAGGATGTGACCGTCATCCGGCCTGAAGACACCGCCGAGCAGGTTGATCAGGGTCGACTTTCCAGCACCGTTCTCGCCCAGAAGAACGTGCCCCTTGCCGCGGCCGATCCGCATGGAGACATCCTTGAGCGCCACGACGCCCGGGAAGCGCTTGCCGATCCCTTCCAGCCTCAAAATCTCGTCATCTGTTGCGTCTGACACGTCGACCTCATGCACGCTCTGTTCGAACTCCACGCAGCACGCATCCCAGGGGCTCGGAAGCGAGCCTCCCCTGAAGCGATCAACGCGTCAATCGGTTGCTAGCGGTGAGCGCCGGCCGCAGCCGGCGCTTCCCGTACACTGCCGCGCGTCTTTTCAGACACGCGATGCGGGCGATCTCGACTATTTGAGATCCGCTGCGGTGACCAGCTTGATGTCGGTCTTGACCCAGCCGGTGAATTTCTCGCCGGCAAGTTCACGCATGCCATACTGGATGCCGAGGACCGCCATCTGCGCACCATACTGTTCGACGGTGGCAAGCATCTTGCCATCCTTGATCAGCGGCTGCACCGGCGGAATGTTGTCGAAGCCGACAACCTTGATCTTGCCGCTTTGGCCGGTCGCATCGAGCGCCTTGACGACGCCGAGGGCCATCGAGTCGTTGGCTGCCATAACGCCCTGAATATCCTTATATTTCGTCAGGAAATTCGTCATGACGGTATTGGCTTCTTCCGTCTCCCAATGAGCCGTCTTGCTGTCGAGAAGCTCGAGCTTGCCCGTCTTGACGGAGTCCATGAAGCCTTCCTTGCGCTCCTTGGCATTGTCGGCCTCGGGGTTACCCTCGAGGATGACGACCTTGGCGCCGGGTCCCAGATCCTTGGCAAGCGCATCGCCCGCAAGCGTCGCCCCGCCCTTATTGTCAGGCCCGAAGAAAGCGAGATCGATACCGGCTTTCTTCTTCGCATCGGCATCGAGCGGCACGTCGATGTTGATGACCTTGACGCCAGCCTTGACCGCCTTTGCCAGCGGGGTTGCCATGGCCTTTGAATCGGCCGGCGCGACAACGATGATATCGTATTTCTGCGTGACGAAGTTTTCGACGGCATCGACCTGGGAAGCGAAATCACGCTCGTCCTTCATGCCGACGGCCTTGAAGTCGAACTTGTCCTTGTTCTCGGCCGCATATTTGTCGGCGCCGGCCTTCATCTGCTTGAAGAACTCATTGGACAAGGATTTCATGATCAGGCCGACCTTCGGCTTGCCGGCCGCAAAGGCGGGCGACACGCCACAGGACAGCGCAAGCACCAAGGTGCCGGCAAGTCCGAGCTTCAATGCCGCACGGCGCGGCGCATTGATCAAGACGGATTCACGCTTAATAGAATTGGACATTTTTTCCTCCGAACGGCCCTGGGCTCAGCTCCACCTGAGTTGCCTGCGGCAATGAACCGTTTCCAACGACATCTGGGTAGCACGCCCCTAGAAATTGTCAAGCAGCGGAAATCAAGCCAAACGCTGGCTTTGACTCGCATGTTTGGCCTGTATCGGTGCGCATGTGATGAACCGTTTCCATTGAGCGTTGACCCACGCTCATGCTATGGAGACTCGCGGTCAATATTGAGATGCAACCCTTTGACGAGGGCGGTAAAGACCATTAGCTGGAAGCTTCGATCAGGCGCCCTTGGGTGTCTTCCGAAGGCGCAGAGAAAGGGCCACTGTTTCCGTTATGTCAAAGGTCGGGATTCGAGAGGTTGCCAAGCTTGCGGGAGTTTCCACCGGGACCGTTTCGCGAATTTTGAATGATCATCCCTCGGTGACGAAGGAATTGCGGGCGCGCGTCACAGCGATCATCAAAGACCTCGGCTATACGCCCGACCCGTCGGCGAGAAGCATGCGCGGCAAGGTCAGCCACCTCATCGGCATCGTCATTCCGGATCTGACCAATCCCTTCTTCGCGGAACTTGTCCAATCGGCGGAACAAGCGGCGGCAAATCACGGCTATAATATCATCGTCATGACGTCGTTTGATCATGCGGCCAAGGAGGCTGACCGCATCAAACAGCTGACAAGCCGTAAGGTCGACGGCATCATGCTGGTTCCCAGCAATGATTTCCACACACTCAAGCTGCCGAAGGGATTGCCGATCGTCGTCGTCGACCGGCTTATGCCAGGATATTCCGGCATTGCCGCCGATCACCGCAATGGCGTTCGTCTTGGCGTCGAGCATCTTTTGCAGCTCGGCCATCGCCGCATCGGCTTCATTTCGGGGCCCGGGCACTCCGTCCCCGCCAACGATCGCCTCAGGGGCTATCTCGATGCAATCGAGCAGGCGGGGGAGCAGGCAGACGGCACACGAATGGCAGGACCACCGCTGATTGCCGAGGCGGCCTTCGACTACGAGAGCGGCCGTTCCGCCGGAAATTATCTTCTGGCCCGCGCGCGAAACGAGCGGCCGACGGCGATCTTTGCAAGTTCGGACCAGCAGGCAATCGGCTGCATGCGGGCAGCGCATGATCTGGGAATCCCGATACCGGCAGCCCTTTCGATCCTCGGCTTCGACGGCATCCCGCTCGCAAGCATGACAACGCCACGCCTGACGACAGTGAAGCAGCCGATTCAAGACATAGCCGCAGCTGCGGTGGCCGTTCTGTTGAACAAGCAAACCGCGCCCGACCTCGACAATCCGATCCTATTCGCCTGCGAGGTCTTGAAGGGCGAAACAACCGCCCCGCCTCAGCCCGATTAGCGCATGGGTCCGAACATCGAAATCGATCGTCAGGCGGCGATGCCCTGGTTGCCGCTGTTGCGCAGCATATTGCGGAGGCGGTAGGCGATCGCCAAGGGCTTCGGGAAGGGCTTGCGCAGGAAGGCGACCTTGCGGACATAATTGTCGACCCGCCAGCTCGCCCAGGTTCCGCCGGCGAAAAAGGCGACGTCGCCGGCGCGCAAGGTGCGTTCGGTGCCATCCTCGGCAGTGATATGGACCTCGCCTTCGAGGATCATCACGGTCTCGTCCCAGCCGAAGCGCCAGCGAAATTCACCCGCCGTGCAATCCCAGATCGCCGTCAGCGATGCTTCGTCATGGCCGCGCGAATGTTCGGCGGTGCGGGCCTGCGGATTGCCGCTGACGATCCAGTCCGGATTGATCGGCGTCGGCTTCAATGGCAGCAGATCGCTCGCATGCGCGACGAAGGATTTCCCGGCCGGCTTCGCCACGGCATAAGGCGTGGAGCGCGCGGCCATGGCGACCGCACTTGCAAGCATCAGCTTCCAGGCCATGAAACAATCCCCAATTGTTATCCCTACCGAGATTTGGGGTAGCAGAGAGTCGTAAGAACCTCGTTCACGCGGGAACTAAAAGTTTAACGATTCGAAAACGGATTGGACCATAAAGGCGCTAAAACGCATCCAGAAAGTGCCGCGGCAGGCGGCCGGGCATGATCGCCACGATATCATAGCGCTGGGAAAGGCGAGCCTGATCCGCCTGGCGGGCGAGCCAGAGATCGCTTGCCGCCCGTATGCGCTTCTGCGCGGCAATAGAGACGGCATCGACCGCCGCAGCCTCGCCATGGCGGGCCTTGACCTCGACGAAGACGGCGAGATCACCCTTGCGGGCAATAATATCGATCTCGCCGAGCCGGGTGCGGTGGCGCAGAGCCAGGATGCGGTAGCCCTTCAGCATCAGGAAGGCGGCCGCGACATATTCCGACATGCGGCCCCGGCGCAGCGCCTTCCTCCTGATGGCGGTGAGATCATTATCGCCCATCGGCGTTCTTGATCTCCAGCAGGCGCTGGTAGAGCACCTTGCGCGGCAAGCCGGTGAGGCGGGCGGCCTCGGTGGCGGCGCCTGCCGTCGGCATTGACTTCGACAGGTCGGCCAGCATGGCTTCGACATCGGCCTCATCAGTCTCGACCGGCGCCGGCGGACCGATCACGAGGACGATCTCGCCCTTGACGTTTTCCACTTGCTGATAATGGGCGGCGAGGTCGGCAAGCGTGCCGCGACGGAACTCCTCATAGGTCTTGGTCAGCTCGCGGCAGACGGAGGCGGGCCGCGTGCCCCCGAGCACATCGGCGGCGGCCAGAAGCGTTGCACCGATGCGGTGCGGCGATTCAAAGAAGATCAGCGTCGCGGGTGCCGCGGCAAGTTCACCGAGACGGTCGCGGCGGGCCTTGTCCTTGGCCGGCAGGAAACCGGCGAAAAGGAAGGCATCGTTCGGCAGGCCGGAGCCGACAAGGGCTGCGAGCGGCGCAGAGGCGCCGGGAATGGGAATGACGCGGTACCCTGCCGCGATCGCCTGCTGCGCCAGCCGATAGCCGGGATCGGAGACAAGCGGCGTGCCGGCATCGGAGACCAGCGCCACCGAACGCCCGGCTTCGAGCGCCTGCAGCAACCTTGGACCGGCCTCGTCGGCATTGTGCTCATGATAGGCGAAGGGACGGTTCTGGATGCCGTAGCGGTCGAGCAGCACGCGGGTGACGCGCGTATCTTCGCAGGCGAGCACATCGGCGCCGGCCAGCGTTTCCAGCGCCCGCAGCGTAATGTCGCCGAGATTGCCGATGGGGGTGGCGACCAGATAGAGCGCCGGCTCCAGCGGCCGCGCCGGCACCGTTGCATTGTGCAGGCGGAAGCTTCGCCGGGTGGCGGCGTCCGCTGTCGTTTCCTCATTCATGCCATTTGCTTTCGTCCCGCCGGCTCGTCGCCGGCATCGAAGCCTTTATGGGCGAGCGGCAGCGCTTCGGCAAGGGTTCGGATTTCTGTGAGCATTGCTCTGGAAAACCGCAAATGCAGGGGTGCCGGCGTCCATGCCTCTTGCAAAGCAATGCTGAAGTCTGCCATTTTGCCCGTCCACTCCCCCGGCCTCAAGCCGGGACAGCATTCTTCGGGTGCTCGACGCGCCCGGACAGTCACGGTCGAAAGCGGTAGCATCCCATGCGTATTACTATTGAGCGGTCAAACCTGTTGAAATCGCTGAACCACGTCCACCGCGTGGTCGAACGTCGCAACACGATCCCGATCCTGTCCAACGTACTGCTCAAGGCCGACGGCCAGAAGCTCGACATGAAGGCGACCGACCTCGACCTCGAAATCACCGAGGCGACGCCTGCAAGCGTCGAGCAGCCCGGCGCCACTACCGTTCCCGCCCATCTTCTCTACGATATCGTGCGCAAGCTCCCCGACGGCTCGGAAGTGCTGCTTGCCACCAGCACCGACGGCGGCGCGATGACCGTGCAGTCCGGCCGCTCGAAATTCTCGCTGCAGTGCCTGCCGGAGTCGGACTTCCCTGATCTCACAGCCGGTACCTTCACACATTCCTTCAAGCTGAAGGCGACCGATCTGAAGATGCTGATCGACCGCACGCAGTTCGCGATTTCGACGGAAGAGACGCGTTATTATCTCAACGGCATCTTCTTCCACACGATCGAGAGCAATGGCGAGCTGAAACTCAGGGCGGTTGCGACCGACGGCCACCGGCTGGCGCGCGCCGATGTCGATGCGCCCTCCGGCTCCGAGGGCATGCCCGGCATCATCATTCCGCGCAAGACGGTCGGCGAATTACAGAAGCTGGTCGACAATCCCGAGACGACGGTGACCGTCGAGGTCTCCGACGCCAAGATCCGGTTGACGATCGGCTCGATCGTCATGACCTCGAAACTGATCGACGGCACCTTCCCCGATTATCAGCGCGTCATCCCCACAGGCAACGACAAGGAAATGCGCGTCGACTGCACGACCTTCGCACAGGCCGTCGACCGCGTCTCGACTATCTCCTCCGAGCGCGGACGCGCCGTGAAGCTGGCGCTTTCCGAGGGGCAGCTGATGCTGACCGTCAACAATCCCGATTCCGGCAGCGCGACTGAGGAAGTCGCCGTCGGCTACGACACGGATGCGATGGAAATCGGCTTCAACGCCAAATACCTGCTCGACATCACCGCCCAGCTTTCCGGCGAGGAAGCGATCTTCCTGCTTGCCGATGCCGGCTCGCCGACGCTGATCCGCGACACGGCGGGCGACGATGCGCTCTACGTGCTGATGCCGATGCGCGTCTGACGGGAACGAAGGCTGCCGCTTGCCGTTTTTCCTCCTGTCAAAACGGAGGATCCCATGACCAAAAAGACGGGAACGGTGCGCATCGGCATATCCGGCTGGACCTATGCGCCCTGGCGCGGCCAATTCTACCCGAAGGACCTGCCGCAGAAGCAGGAGCTTTCCTACGCCGCCCGGCACTTCCGGTCGATCGAGATCAACGGCACCTTCTACGGATTGCAGCGGCCCGAAAGCTTCGGCCGCTGGCGCGACGAGACGCCGGATGATTTCATCTTCGCGGTCAAGGGACCGCGCTTCATCACCCATATGCTGCGGCTGCAGAATATCGAGACGGCGCTCGCCAATTTCCTCGCCTCCGGCCTGCTGCGGCTTGGTCCCAAGCTCGGGCCGATCCTCTGGCAATTGCCGCCGAACATGGCCTTCGATCCATCCCTTTTCGAAAGCTTTTTGTCGCTGCTGCCGCATGACCGCGACGCGGCGATAGCGCTTGCGAAGCGTCACGACTGGCATATCAAGGGACCGGCCTGGCTTAAAAGCGACGGACACCAACCGATCCGCCATGCGCTCGAAATCCGCCACGAGAGCTTCCGCTCACCCATCTTCATCGAGATGCTGAGGCGTCACAAGGTCGCTCTCGTCTGCGCCGATACGGTGAAATGGCCGCTGCTGATGGATATCACCGCCGATTTCGTCTATTGCCGCCTGCATGGCTCGGAAAAGCTCTATGTCAGCGGCTACGAGGACGAAGCCCTCGACATCTGGGCGCAACGTATCCGCGCCTGGGCCACGGGCGGAGAACCAGAGAATGCGACGCGGGTGCTGGCGCCCGTAGGGGCGCGCAGCAAGGGCCGCGACGTTTATCTCTACTTCGACAATACCGACGTGAAGCTGCGCGCGCCTGTCGACGCCGATCACCTGGCCGAAAGGCTGGCCGATCTCATGCCCGGTTCCGCGCCGAAAGCCGCATGAACTGTTGATGCCGATGTCCTTGTTGCGAAAATCCTTGTCCCTTAAGCGACAAGCGGCATATTAAGGCATTCGATCAACATGCGGATGGGTGGAGAATGAGCTTACGGGTCAAGGTGAAGGAACGGTTCGGGAAGAGGTTCGACGACGAGATCCGCTTCTTCCGAGGGATGATGCAGGGGCCGAAGACGGTAGGCTCGATCGTGCCGACCTCCTCGATCACGGCGAAGCGCATGGCAAGCGTCGTCGATATCCATTCCGGGCTGCCGGTGCTTGAACTCGGGCCGGGCACGGGCGCCATCACCAAGGCCATCCTCGGCCGCGGCGTTCGTCCGGAAAATCTCGTTGCGATCGAATATTCGACGGATTTCCACAAACATCTGCTGCGGACCTATCCCGGCGTGCATTTCATCAACGGCGACGCTTTCGATCTTCAGACCACTCTTGGCAATTTCGGCGGTCTCACCTTCGATTCCGTCGTCTCGGGCATTCCGCTTCTGAATTTCCCGATGGCGAAGCGCATCTCTCTGCTCGAAAGCCTGCTCGATCGACTGCCGGCCGGCCGGCCGATGGTGCAGATTTCCTATGGGGCGATCTCGCCGATCGCCGCCAATCCCGACCGCTACCATATCCAGCATTTCGACTTCGTCATGCGCAACATTCCGCCGGCGCAGCTCTGGATCTACAAGCGCGGCTGAGATGTTCGGGATCTACATCACTCATCCGCAGGTCAGGATCGACGCCAACGTGCCGGTGCCGAAATGGGGGCTTTCCGATGTCGGCGCGGCGCGTGCCCGCAAAGCGACAGAGAGCGGCTGGGCCAGGCAGTTGCAGCGCATCATCTCCAGCGACGAGACGAAGGCGATCGAAACGGCCGAAATCCTGGCGAAAGCTTCCGGCGTGACGATCGAGATCGTCCACGGCATGCATGAGAACGACCGCTCGGCCACCGGCTTCCTGCCGCCGCCGCAATTCGAAGAAGCCGCCGACTGGTTCTTTGCCCATCCGGAACAAAGCTTCAAGGGCTGGGAGTGCGCCGTCGACGCGCAAGCCCGCATCGTCGAGTCTGTTAACGCCGTTCTTGCCACGCATGATGCGACGGCGCCGATCGCCTTTGTCGGCCATGGCGGCGTCGGCACGCTGCTCAAATGCCATCTGGCGGGCAGGCCGATCTCCCGCGACCGTGACCAGCCGGGCGGTGGCGGCAATCTCTATGCTTTCGGTCTTGCGGACCGCCGCTTATCATGCGACTGGACACCCATCGAAGACTGGCAGGGGTGACTTCAGATGGACGCACGCGAGCGGTTGATCGTCGGCCTGGATGTTCCAACGATCGGCGAGGCGGAAAGACTGGTTTCCGCGCTCGGCGACGACATTCTCTTCTACAAGATCGGCTATCAGCTGGTCTTTGCCGGCGGCCTGGAATTCGCCCGCGATCTTGCCGCCAGCGGCAAGAAGATCTTTCTCGACATGAAGCTGCTCGACATCGACAACACCGTTGCCTCCGGCGTCGAGAACATCGCCAAGATGGGCATGTCGATGCTGACGCTGCACGCCTATCCGAAAACGATGAAGGCGGCGGTCGAGGCCGCGGCCGGCTCCGGCCTCTGCCTGCTCGGCGTGACCGTGCTGACCTCGATGGATGCCGATGACCTTGCCGATGCCGGCTACAGCCAGGATCCGCACAGCCTGGTGCTGCGCCGCGCCGAACAGGCGCGCGCGGCCGGCATGGGCGGCGTGGTCTGCTCGGCGGCGGAAGCGGCTGAGGTACGCGAAATCGTCGGACCCGAGATGGCGATCGTCACCCCCGGCATTCGCCCTGATGGTAGCGACAAGGGCGACCAGAAGCGGGTGATGACGCCTTTCGACGCGCTGAAGGCGGGAGCGACGCATCTCGTCGTCGGCCGGCCTGTCGTCAAGGCGCCGGAGCCCCGAGATGCCGCCCGTGCCATCCTCAGCGAGATGGTGTCGGCGCTCTGGCCGGCAAACCGCTAATAATTTCAACGACAAAAGGGAGAAGACCATGGCCAAGGGATATTGGATCGCCCGTGTCGACGTTCGCGATGCCGAGCGCTACAAGGATTATGTGGCGGCCGCCAAGCCGGCCTTCGAAAAGTATGGCGCGAATTTCCTGGCGCGCGGCGGCGCCTTCACCGAACTCGAGGGCAAGGCGCGCGTCCGCAACGTGGTGATCGAATTCCCGTCGATGCAGCATGCGGTCAACTGCTATAATTCGCCGGAATACCAGATCGCCGCGAAAATCCGCCAGGAAGTCGCGGATGCGGAAATGGTCGTCGTCGAAGGGGTCTAGAGCGGTCTCGCATCCCGCAAAACTGACGGTACGATAGGCCTTCCCGTCGCGCCGGGATTCGGCTAAGACGAAGCCAATCAAGCATTCCGCAAAGCCTTTCGAGGAGCCTGCCATGACCCTTGCCAACCTGCCGCCGCTCGTCACCGTGTTCGGAGGGTCCGGCTTCGTGGGCAGGCACGTGGTTCGGGCGCTGGCCAAGCGCGGCTATAACATCCGCGTCGCCGTGCGCCGTCCCGATCTCGCCGGCTTTCTGCAGCCGCTCGGCAATGTCGGCCAGATCTCCTTCGTGCAGGCGAACCTGCGCTACCGCAGCTCGATCGACCGGGCCGTCGACGGTGCGAGCCACGTCGTCAACTGCGTCGGCATTCTGCACGAGGTCGGCCGCAACACTTTCGACGCCGTGCAGGAATTCGGCGGTCGTGCGATTGCTGAGGCGGCGCGCGGGGCAGGCGCGACGCTGACGCATATTTCGGCGATCGGCGCCGACGCGAAATCCGATTCGGACTATGGCCGCACCAAGGGTCGCGCCGAAACGGCCATCCTCTCGGTCAAGCCCGATGCGGTGATCTTCCGTCCGTCGATCGTCTTCGGACCGGAGGACAGCTTCTTCAACAAATTCGCCGAGATGGCGCGCATGTCGCCGATCCTGCCGCTCGTCGGCGGCGGCAAGACGAAATTCCAGCCTGTCTATGTCGAGGATGTCGCTGAGGCCGTCGCCCGTGCCGTCGACGGCAAGGTCGCCGGCGGCAAGGTCTATGAGCTTGGCGGGCCTGAGGTGCTCAGCTTCCGCGAATGTCTCGAGACGATGCTGAAGGTGACGTGCCGCAAGAACCCGCTGGTATCCCTGCCCTTCGGCATCGCTTCGATGATCGGCAGCATCGCTTCGCTGGTCCCCTTCATAACGCCGCCGATCACGCCGGACCAGGTGCGCCTGCTGAAGCGCGACAATGTCGTCTCCCCGGAAGCCGAGGCGGAAGGCCGCACGCTGAAGGGCCTCGGTATTACGCCCACCATGGTGGCATCGGTGCTTGGCTCCTACCTGGTGCACTATCGTCCGCACGGCCAGTACACCGGCACCGGCAAGGCCGCCTAACCATCTTTTCCGAGGAACGATAACGCCGTCCGCCGATACCGCGGGCGGCGTTTTGGCGTTGGCGTGTCCCGCAAAGCCCGGCGCAAGTTTGAAGTGTTCTGGTGCTCGGCATACTCAGCGGCGTTGCATAAAAGACGCATCGGAATTTTTGTGGAATTAACGCCAAATTTAGCAGGAACGTTTATTGCTATTTGCCATTCCACTGACTACCAAACCCGCGCGTCTTCCAACGGACTCAACGCCTGCGGTCGCGCGCGGCAATCACTGTGAAAGGCATTTCTCAATGGGCAAGTCAATCGCGCTCCTGTTTGCGTGTGCGGCGCTGGTTATCCTTGCAGGCTCTTTCGTTGCACCCGGTTCGGTCGCGGCGGTAAAGGGCGATTGCTCGCCGGCCTACGGCGTCGATCCTTGCTCGACGGCTTCGATCATCCATTGACGAAAGGCCGGCCCTGGGCCGGCATGCTGCTCCAAGCAAGCAGTCGACCGGAACGCCTAAAACAGGGCGCTTCCAGATCACCGCTCAATATCGCCTGTTTCAAAACGGCGGCAGGAGCGTATCCCCTCAACATCGCCTATCTGAAAATCGGCGCCCTGCCGGTAATCGAGTGTCTATTCGAGAAGTCCGGCGGGCATTGCATTCGCGCCGGGAGTTGCGCGAATGCAATGCGGGACGGATGTCTCAGGCAATCAAGCCGGTCGCGGCCATGCCGAGCAGCAAGACACCGAGAATGATGCGGTAGATGGCAAACAGGGTAAACCGGTTGCTTCTGATATAGGCAAGCAGCCATTTGACGGCGATGAAGGCGACGACCGTAGAGACGACGAAGGCGACGCCGAGCGCCGTCCAGTCTTCGCCTGCCGCTCCACCATCCCTGAACGTCTTCAGCAATTCATAGCCGCTTGCGGCATACATTGTGGGGATGCCGACGAGAAAGGCGAATTCGGTCGCAGCGGCGCGATTGCCCGTGCCTGCCAGCATGGCGACGAAGATCGTGGCGCCGGAGCGCGAGGTTCCCGGGAAGACGCCGGCAACGATCTGGGCGATGCCGACCAGGATGGCGACAAGCCAGGTGATCTCTTTATGAGGCGGCCTGCGGGCGGCGGCCCATTCGGCAAAGATCATCCAGATACCGCCGATGATGAGCGCCCAGGCAATCGGCGTCGCGGTCTCCGGCAGTTCAAAGCCGAGCTTCTTGACGACCAGACCAAGAACGGCGGTGATGAGAAAGGCGACGATCAGCTTGGCGGCATAATCGCGGTTGGCAGGATCACGCCAGCCAAGCACCAGATCCAGCAGCCGACGCCAGTAAATGATGGTGACGGCGAGGATGGCGCCCGCCTGAATAACGATGTTG
Organism: Rhizobium sp. P1_E1; assembly: GCF_056406015.1. Taxonomy (NCBI): domain Bacteria; kingdom Pseudomonadati; phylum Pseudomonadota; class Alphaproteobacteria; order Hyphomicrobiales; family Rhizobiaceae; genus Rhizobium; species Rhizobium sp. P1_E1. The sequence continues at coordinate 123,375 of NZ_JBFUAY010000001.1, forward strand.
AACATATCCGACCGATGTCCGAGCCATTGCTCCGCAATGATCAGATGGCCGGTGCTCGAGATCGGCAGGAACTCGGTGATCCCCTCTATGACGCCGAGAATTGCAGCATTTATATAATCCATACATTGTCTCCGGTTTAAAGTTCGGTCGGGCCTGAGCGCTTGGGCCGATCAGGCTGCCGCTTCCATTCGTTCGTTAGACCGTGTTTCGCCACTATCAGGTGGCCTGAAAAATCCGATTCGCTTGTATTGGCGGGGCCAAGCTCCTATAGCTTCAACCAATGAGTCATGACTAGGGCGCTATAATTGAGCTGCCACACAGTCCTGTAACAGCAATCACAACGCCCGAGTATCGATGCCCACGCTTTATCATCATCCCATGTCATCCGCATCTCGCTTCGTCCGGCTGATCCTGGCGGAATACGGTTATCAGGCGGATCTGATCGAAGAGCAGACATGGGAGAAGCGCCGGGATTTCCTGGCGCTCAATCCGGCCGGCACGCTGCCGGTCTATGTCGACGACAGCATGCGCGCGCTCTGCGGCGCGAGCGTCATTTCCGAGTATCTAGACGAGACGCATGGCGTCTTGAAGCGCGACCGGCGGCTGCTCGCCGAAGATCCTTTCCAGCGGGCGGAAATCCGCCGGCTGACCGAATGGTTCATGCAGAAAATGGAAAACGACGTGACCAAGCCGCTCGCCCGCGAGCGTGTCTACAAGTTGCAGATGACAGCGGATCAGGGCGGTGGAGCGCCAGATTCCAAGGTTTTACGCACGGCGCGCGCGAATATCCGCCAGCATATGCGCTATCTCACCTGGCTCGCCGGTTCGCGTCAGTGGCTGGCGGGCGAGCGGATGAGTTATGCCGACCTGGCCGCCGCGGCCTCGATCTCCATCCTCGATTATCTCGGCGAGATCGAGTGGGCGGATTCGCCCGTCGTCAAGGACTGGTACCAGCGGCTGAAGTCACGTCCCTCCTTCCGGCCGATGCTGACCGAGCGCGTGCGCGGACTGACACCGGTTTCACACTATGCCGATCTGGATTTCTGACGAGGGCTCTTCATGCCCGAACCTGACAATGACGACAAAGGGCGCCGCCGCCGCGACAATTTGACCGAGTTCGTTCGGGCGGAATCTGCTGCCAAGGGCTTCGATCTCTGCCGCATCACGCGCCCGGACGCGATCCCGCAAGCCAAGGAGCGTCTCGGCCAGTTCATCGATGYCGGGCGCCACGGGACGATGGACTGGATGGCGGAGACTCGCGACCGGCGCGGCGATCCGCGCACACTCTGGAGCGACGTGCGCTCCGTCGTCGTCTTCGGCTTGAATTACGCACCGGAGGAAGATCCCCGCGGTATCCTCGACAAGCCTGATAAAGCGGCAATTTCCGTTTACGCCCGCAACCGCGATTACCACGACGTCATCAAGGGCCGGCTGAAGGAAATCGCCACGCGCTTTGCGGCACGGGCCGGCGCCGACGTGAAGGTCTTCGTCGATACGGCGCCTGTCATGGAAAAGCCCTTAGCGGCGGCGGCGGGGCTCGGCTGGCAGGGCAAACATACCAATCTCGTCAGCCGCACGCACGGTTCCTGGCTGTTTCTCGGCACGATGTTCACCACCGCCGATCTTGCCATCGACGCGCCGGAGAGCGATCATTGCGGCTCCTGCCGCGCCTGTCTCGACATCTGTCCGACGGCTGCCTTTCCGGCGCCTTACCAGATCGACGCGCGGCGCTGCATCTCCTACCTCACCATTGAGCACAAGGGACCGATCGACGCCGATTTGCGAGTGCTGATCGGCAATCGAATCTATGGCTGCGACGACTGCCTTGCCGCCTGTCCCTGGAACAAGTTCGCAAGCTCCGCCTCCGAGATGAAGCTGCAGGCGCGGGAAGATCTGAAGGAGCCGTCGATCGCCTTTCTGCTGACGCTTGACGATGCCGCCTTCCGTACCTTTTTCAGCGGCTCGCCGGTGAAGCGGATCGGCCGCGACCGCTTCGTCCGCAACGTCCTGATCGCCGCCGGCAATTCCGGCGACAAGGTGCTCATCGGGCCATGTTGCGAGCTTTCGGACGATCCCTCGCCCGTAGTGCGTGGCATGGCGGTCTGGGCGCTTTCACGGCTGATGGAGGCTGGCGAATTCTCGGTCTTTGCCGCACAAAGGGCGGATGAGAAAGATGACGACGTCCTGAACGAATGGCGATTGGCGGGAGTGGGCTGATGCATGTGATGATCTTTGGCTGCGGTTATTCCGGCACAGCGATCGCCAAGGCCTTTGCCGGCAACGGCGTGCGTGTTTCCGGCACCACGCGTTCGCCAGACAAGATGGACGTGCTCCGCCAGAATGGCATCGAAGCATTCCTTTTCGACGGCGAGAGCATGGAAAAGGAGCTGCGCCGGGCGTTGACTGGTGTAACGCATCTCGTGCAGTCGATCGCCCCTGGAAAGGCCGACCCGCTGCTGCGGTTGCTTGACAAGGACGGCGCAAGTCTGCTGCCGAAGCTCGAATGGATCGGTTATCTCTCCACCGTCGGCGTCTATGGCGATCACAAGGGAGCCTGGGTGAGTGAGGAAACGCCGTGCCTGCCCATTTCCGGGCGGTCGAAGGAGCGGCTCGAGGCAGAAGAGGGCTGGCTGGCGATGGGCCGGGAGCGCGGCGTGCCGGCGGCAGTGCTTCGTCTTTCCGGGATCTATGGGCCGGGCCGCAATGCCTTCTGCAATCTGGAAAAGGGCACGGCGCGACGGCTGATCAAGAAGGACCAGGTGTTCAACCGCATTCGCGTCGAAGATATCGGTGCCGCGACCCACTTCCTGTCGGAGCGCGGTCTCGGCGGCATCTATAATGTTACCGACGACCGGCCCGGCCCACCGCAGGACGTGATCGTCGAGGCAGCCCGCCTGATGGGCGTCGAACCGCCGCCCGAGCAGGCGTTCGAGACCGCCGAACTGACGCCGATGGCACGCTCCTTCTACGGCGAGAACAAACGCATCTCGAACGCGAAACTCAAGGCCACCGGCTTCGAATTCTCCTTCCCGAACTATCCGATGTCGCTTGCGCAATTGTGGCAGGACGGACGCTGGCGCGGTTAGAACGCAGTCCCGTTTGCGACGAATGCACTCATCCAAAATGAGTAGGAAATTCCTACTTTGCCGCTTTGGCTGGACAATTTTCGCCGCATCTTATGGTTAACGGCCTTTAAATTTGCCCAAATGTGGCAACAAATATGGCGAAATCGGAAAAATATTTTCGCGATTTTCGTGAACGCCAGGCCGTTAACTATCCCTTCGGAAAATTCGTTCGGATTTTAGCTGATTTTATTAGGTTTTTTCCACATTTGAGGGCGGCATGGATTCCTGAGATTCCATCACCGCACTCACGAATGTTACAGATTGTAATATTCCGTGAACACATCCGGCACTTTTTCGCCACTTTTTCGCAGATTTAAGCCCCGCCGCCTGCAAGGGCGTGAGTTCAATAGTTGAGGGATACTCTGTTTTGAAGAAAATACGTCGTTCTATTATCGTCGCCGCAACTATTGCCGCCTGTTCTTCCATGCTTCCGGCGGAAGGTTTTGCTGCAAATGGCTGTGGCGGTGCTTCATGGTACGCACTTCGCTCCAAAACTGCTTCCGGGGAACGTATGAACCCTGCCATCTTGACTGCCGCACATCGTTCGCTTGCTTTCGGCACCAAGGTGAAGGTCACCAACCGCAATAATGGCCGCACTGTCGTCGTTCGTATCAACGATCGTGGTCCGTTCATCCGTGGTCGTGTGATCGACCTGTCCCGCGCCGCCGCGCAGAATATCGGCATGGTGAGCTCCGGCACCGCGAAGGTTTGCTACCAGGTCATCAGCTGAGGCGCCGGAAGCGGCGCTTGCTCTTGCCGTCAATCGCGGTTACCACCCGGTTGAGACTTGTGAACAATCCACTGCGTGACTATCGCGTTTGCGCTGGTCGTTCACACGCCACGGCAACAGGAGACATGTGAATGCGTCTGGGCGGCCGCCTCGAAGGGGCGATTTCAGTGCTCGCGGACATCGATGCCCGCAAGCGGCCCGTCGCCGACGCGCTGAAGGACTGGGGCCTCGCGCACCGCTTCGCCGGTTCCGGCGATCGTGCTGCGATCGGCAACATCGTCTATGACGCACTGCGCATGCGGCTTTCCCATGCCTGGCTGATGGATGACGATAGTGCCGCGGCAATTGCCCATGCCGTCATGTTCCGCCAATGGGGTTTCACCCCGGACAGTCTTGCCACTGAGCTGGCGGATGACAAGTTTGCGCCGACGCCGCTTTCAGCCGACGCCGCCTCGGCCTTTCAAAGCCGCTCCCTCGACGATGCGCCGCCGCATATCCGCGGCGATATTCCCGAATGGGTCCAACCCTCCTTCGAACAGGCCTTCGGTGCCAGCTGGCTCGCCGAGGCACAGGCACTCGCCGCCCGCCCGACGCTCGATCTGCGCGCCAACCTGCTCAAGGCCTCCCGCGACAAGGTCGTCAAGGCGCTCGAAAGAGCCAACGCGCATGCAGCGAAGATCGCCCGCCACGGCATCCGGATTGCCGCCGGCGAAGGCGCCTCGCGTCTTCCCAACGTGACAGCCGAGCTTTCGTTCCAAAAGGGCTGGTTCGAAGTTCAGGACGAGGGATCGCAGATCGTCGCCGACCTGGTGCTCGCCCATGATGGCGAACAGGTTCTCGACTATTGCGCCGGCGGGGGCGGCAAGACGCTCGCCATGGCGGCCGCCATGCAGAACAAGGGACAGGTTCACGCCTATGACGCCGACCGCAAACGGCTGGCGCCGATCATCGAGCGGCTGAAGCGGGCAGGCACGCGCAATGTCCAGGTGCATGACGACGCCAGGGCGCTCTCCGCCCTTGCCGAACGCTGCGACAAGGTGCTGGTCGACGCGCCCTGCACCGGCACCGGCACGTGGCGCCGCCGCCCCGATACGAAGTGGCGGCTGACGGCCAAGAACCTCGACGAACGCACGGCCCAGCAGCAGGACGCGCTGGCGCAGGCGAGCAGCTTCGTCAAATCAGGCGGCGAACTGATCTACGTCACCTGCTCGGTCCTGCCCCAGGAGAACGAGGAACAGGCGCGCCGCTTCACGGCCGCCAATCCTGATTTTCAGATCGTCAGCGCCCTGCCTGCCTGGGACCAGCTCTTTGGAAAGGACGCCCCGCGTCCGCATTCTTCCGACGGCCTGACGGTGACGCTGACGCCCGCCTCCACCGACACGGACGGCTTCTTCTTTTGCCGTATGCAGCGGAAGGGCTGACGCGGCTTAGCGGAGGCCTGCAACGGATGGCGATGCCGCGGCGAAATGGCACGGTTGCTGCCGATTTTTCAAGCAGATGCCGTTCAAAAATGACCGGTTGGCCGCGCCTGTCCATTCTTAAAATCATTCCAAACTAGAGTGTTTGACACCAGTTTGCTTTTGGGCGAAGAGACGGAGCCCGATTAGACGGAAAATCCCGTCACAGGAGAGGATCATGAAGCTCAACCGCAAATTCCGCGCAGCCGTGCTGGCGATCGCCCCCGCCGCCCTGCTCGCCCTTCCCGCGCATGCCGAGACCGATGCTGCCGCCGTAGTGAAACACTATGCCGATGTGGCGCATGCGAAATACGAAGACTCGCTGACGACAGCCAAGGCGCTCGACGCCGCCATCGACGCCTTCCTGAAGGCGCCGACCGACGCGACGCTCAAGGCCGCCAGGGACGCCTGGATCAAGGCACGTGTTCCCTACCAGCAGACGGAAGTCTATCGCTTCGGCAATCCGATGGTTGACGACTGGGAAGGTAAGGTCAACGCATGGCCTCTCGATGAAGGCCTGATCGACTATGTCGATGCCTCTTACGGCACCGAGAGCGACGAAAACTCTCTCTATGTGGCAAATGTCATCGCCAACAAGACGATCAAGATCGACGGCAAGGATGTCGACGCCTCCAAGCTGACGCCGGAATTCCTCTCCGGCACGCTGGCCGAGGCCGGCGGCATCGAAGCCAATGTCGCGACCGGCTATCATGCCATCGAATTCCTGCTCTGGGGTCAGGATCTGAACGGCACCGGGCCTGGCGCCGGCGACCGTCCGGCAACGGATTACGATCTCAAGAATTGCACGCACGGCAATTGCGACCGTCGCGCCGAATATCTGAAATCCGCCTCCACCCTGCTCGTTTCCGACCTGCAGGAAATGACCGACAACTGGACGCCGGACGGTGCTGCGACGAAGAACGTCGAAGCCGATCCGAAGGCCGGTCTCGTCGCGATCCTGACGGGCATGGGTTCGCTTTCCTACGGCGAGCTTGCCGGCGAGCGCATGAAGCTCGGCCTGCTGCTGCACGATCCCGAGGAAGAGCATGATTGCTTCTCGGACAATACCTACAACTCGCATCTCAACGACGCGATCGGCATCGCCGCCGCCTATACCGGCAACTATACCCGCGTCGACGGCACCAAGCTCAGCGGCCCGTCGCTGCACGATCTGGTGGCCGCCAAGGACAAGGCGCTCGATGCCGAAGTGGAAGGCAAGCTCAACAAGACGCTCGATGCCATGAACGCCATGGCTAAGCGCGGCGAGACGGTCGAGAAGTACGACCAGATGATCGCCGAGGGCAACAAGGAAGGCAATGCCGTCGTCCAGGCCGCCATCGACGGGCTGATCGACCAGACGAAATCGGTGCAGCGCGTTATTGCCGCACTCGATCTCGGCACGGTTCAGCTTGAAGGTTCCGACAGCTTGGATAATCCTAACGCCGTCTTCAAATAAGCAAAAAGGCGGGCCGCTTCGAAAGCCGAGGCGGCCCGGACCCTGAAATGTCGCATGCCCCGGCCCGCCGATTGATCGCCAGCGCAGTGCTCTGCGCCACGCTTGCCGGTTTTTCCGTCAGCATCGCCGCCGGTTTCGATCTGCCGACGAAACGCAGCGACCTTTCCGCGGCCGATCTGAAACGTGTCGCCGAGGTCACCCGGCCAACGGCGGATTTTTCCAAGGCAGAACAATACGAAGCGATGCAGGCAGGGGCGACGACCTCGATCGACCCCGTCACCGAGGACAGCTTCTCGCATATTTCGGCCAACATCCCCTTCGACGAAGAGCAGAATTTCAAGCTCGGCAACGCGCTCTTCCGCAAGCTCTGGGTTTCCGCTCCCTCCTCGACGCAGGCCTCCGATGGTCTCGGGCCGCTCTTCAACGCCCGCTCCTGCATGAGCTGCCATGTCAATGACGGCCGCGGCAAACCGCCGGAGGGAGGCCCGAGCGCCACCTCGATGTTGCTGCGGCTTTCCCGCGCGGCCGGGACGCCGGAGGAAGAAAAGGCGATCGTGCAGGCTGATGTCGTCAATTTTCCCGATCCGGCCTACGGCCATCAGCTGCAGGACCTCGCCGTTCCCGGCCTTGCTGCCGAAGGAAAGATGGCGATCAGCTACCAGGAAGAGAGGGTGACGCTCGGCGACGGCGAGATCGTGTCGCTGCGCCGGCCGAGCTATGCGGTTGTCAATCCCGCTTATGGACCGCTCGATCCCGCGACGACGATTTCGCCGCGTGTCGCCTCGGCGATGATCGGCCTCGGACTGATCGAGGCCATTCCCGAAGCCGATATCCTCGCCCATGCCGATCCGGACGATACCGATGGCGACGGCATTTCGGGGAAGGCGGCGATCGTGCGCGACCATCGCAGCGGCAAGATCGCGCTCGGACGATTTGGCTGGAAGGCACAGAACGCTACGGTGCGCGACCAGAGTGCGGATGCCTTCGCCAATGATATCGGCATCTCGACGCCCGATCAGCCGAAGGCGCAGGGCGACTGCACCAGGGCGGAAGAAAAATGCCTTGATATGCCGACAGGGGTGCAGAAACGGCTGGGCGCGCAAGAAGCGCCGGGTCCCATTCTCGACCTCGTGACCTTCTATTCCGAAAATCTCGCGGTTCCCTCGCGCCGCAAGGCAAGCTTCCCCGAGACGCTGAGGGGCAAGCGGATCTTCTACGAAACGGGCTGTATTTCCTGCCATGTGCCGAAATTCGTCACCCGCCGGGATACGCCGGACAAGGCACAATCCTTCCAGCTGATCTGGCCCTATTCCGACTTTCTCCTGCACGATATGGGCGACGGTCTTGCCGACGGGCAACAGGTTGGCCTTGCAAGCGGACGTGAATGGCGCACGCCGCCGCTATGGGGTATAGGACTGACCCGGACTGTCAGCGGACACAGCTTTTTCCTGCATGACGGCCGTGCGCGGAGCCTCACCGAGGCGATTCTCTGGCATGGCGGCGAAGCTGAAAAGGCCCGCAACGCTTTCTCCTCCCTGTCGACCGACGACAGGGCGGCCCTGATTACATTCCTGGAGTCACTTTGATGCGCCTTTGGCACCCCCTGCTCTGCCTTACTCTGCTCGGCCTCGCGACATCAGCGACCGCCCAGACGGCCACTCCCCCGGCAGGGCTGAACGAGGATGCCGTTCCCGCCGTCATGCAGCGCGCCGTCGACGACGTGATCCGTCCCGGCTATCGCAACATGCAGCAATCGGCCGCCCGGCTGACGACGGCGATGAAGGATCTTTGCGCCGACGGCACGCAGCAGACGCTCGACAAAGCAAAGTCCACCTTCGACGATACGATCCGCTATTGGTCGATCATCGAGATCGTCCAGACCGGACCTGTTATCCAAGACAATCTCTTCGAGCACATCCTGTTTTATCCCGACCGCAAGGGCGTCGGCCTCAAGCAGGTGCAGGCGCTGATCGCCAAGGCCGATCCGAAGGATGCGACCGTTGATGCGATCGCCGGCAAGAGTGTTGCGTTGCAAGGCCTGACGGCGCTGGAATACGTGCTTTACGGCAATGGCTCCGACGATCTCGTCGGGCAGAAAGGCAGTTTCCGCTGCCTTTACGGCCAGGCGGTCGCCGGCAATATCCAGCGTGAGGCCGGCGAAGTCGTCGCCGCCTGGGAAAAGCCCGATGGCGTGCAGGCGAGCTGGAAACATCCAGGCCCGCAGAGCAACGATTTCATGGACAACAAGGAAGCGGTGACGGCGCTGCTCGGCATTCTCGTCCATGGTGCTGAGAATGTCCGCGACCAGCGGCTGGAACAGTTCTACAAGGGCAAGGACACCGCGCCACGGCCGCGCATGGCGATCTACTGGCGCTCCAAAAATACCTGGAAATCGATGGCCGCCAATCTGGAGGGCCTTCGCACGCTCTGGCAGAAGGCCGGCATGGCCGAGCTGCTGCCGCCGGACAAGCAGCCGATTGCCGCCTCGATCGACGAGGACTTCAAATCGCTGCTCGACAGTGTGCCGAAGCTCAATCCCGACATCGATGTCGCCACAAGCGATGCGGAGAAGGCCAAGCTCGATACGCTGCTTGCCGATAGCCGCGACCTGATCACCCGGATCAGCGACGAATATGGCGCGGCCATCGGCCTTTCAGCCGGCTTTTCCTTTTCGGACGGAGACTGAGACGATGATGCCAAGTGCCGCGATCGACCGACGCAACTTCGTCAAGGCGGCCGGCCTTGGCTTCCTTGCGGCCTTGGCGCCGAGGTCGCTGATGGCGCTGGAGCGGGCCGATGCGGTCTATGCATCGGGCATTCGTGCAGCCGACGGCTCCTTTGCCATTGCGACCGTGACCGAGCGTGGCGAGATCGTCGATCATGTGGCGCTTCCCGCCCGCGCTCACGGCATGGCCTTCAGCGCCAGCACCGGCAAGACTGTCGCCTTCGCGCGCCGGCCCGGCACCTATGCGATGATCTTCGATCCCTGGAACAAAAGCGAGCCTGTTGTCATCAACTCCAGGGAGGACCGGCATTTTTACGGCCACGGCGCCTTCTCTCCCGATGGTCGTTTGCTCTACGCCAGCGAGAACGACTTCGACGGTAATCGCGGCATGATCGGCCTCTACGACGCCACCGACCGCTTCGCCCGCATCGGCGAATTCGAGACCTACGGCATCGGTCCGCACGACATAACCGTTTCCGAGGACGGACGCCTTCTCATCGTCGCCAATGGCGGCATCGAGACGCATCCGGATTTCGGCCGCACCAAGCTCAATCTCGGCGAGATGCAGCCATCGCTGGCGCTGATCGATGCGACAACCGGGGCGCTGGTCGAAAAACATGTGCTGCCGGCGGAATGGGCAGAACTCTCCACCCGCCACGTCGATCTCGACGGCGAGGGCCGCATCTGGTTCGCCTGCCAGTATGAAGGCCACCGCAAGGATTTGCCGCCGCTCGTCGGCCATTTCGCCAAGGGTGAAGATCTCTCCTTCATCGACCTGCCGGAGGAGACGACGCGCAGGCTTGCCAATTACGTCGGGGCGATCGCCGTCAATCGCAGCGAAGGTCTTGTCGGCATCACCTCACCGAAGGGCGGCGCCTCGGTGACCCTTGACGCAAAGTCGGGCAAGGTGCTGGCCGAGACCGTCGTTCCCGATGCGGCGGGCATCGCGCCGGCAAGAGGCGGCTTTGCCGTTTCCTCCTATGATGGCGATTTCCTGTCGACCCGCAGCGACGTCGCCTGGGATCAGCACATCGTGCGGATCTAAATCAGAGAGGCGCAATTCCGGACGCAAAACCGCTGCACACTTTTGCTGGAATTGCTTTAGCCGGCGCGGGAATAGGCTTTCTGCTCGGCGCTGACGCTCGATGCCGCGGCCCTTGCCGCCTCGTGCAGCCATTCGTTTCCCCGCACCGCCAAGTCCTTCAGGATCGCTGCAACCGCCGCCGCATCGTCGGAATGGCAATTGGCGATCTCGAAGCCCATCAGTTCCAGCATCGTCGGCGAAAGCAAGATCTCGGGATGCCGGTCGATTTCAATCTTGCAGCTGTTCGGCGAGAGCCGGCGCACGAGGATACGACCGGAGACCCGGTAGTGAGGATCGGCTGAGCGCGCCCGTCCATTGGCGATCTCGTCCGCATGGATCGCCACGTCCTGCGGCCTGTGGCGAAGCGACCAGACGGACGGCAGCAGCGCCTTCGCCTCGCGCAGCACCGGCCCACCCTGCCATTCGGCATAGGCGACGAAACGCGGCCGGCCAAGGCTGCCGGTGCCGCCGCTGCGCGGCTTCGGCACGAAGGGCCCTGCCCCGGACGGCAGCGCGGCGGCGAGCGCCTTGATATAGGCTGATGGCGGCGGCTTGCTGCCGGGAAGCAACAGTTCGTATTTCTCCCAGAATTCCCGGCGTTCGGAATTCGGCAGCATCAGCGCCTTGCGCAGCCATTTGTGGTCGCGCTCGAGGATGACGGGCAACGGATTTTCAAGGCCCCTGCGATAGCCGCTCAAGATCAATTCGCCGATCATGCGAACCGAGGGACCGTCGTCGCCGCGCGCCAGGATGGCGCTTGCCGCAAGGCGAACGAGATCCAGCGCATAGGGCATCACCGCCGCGTCGTCGAAATCATTGACGCCCCAGACGAGCCGGCCCTCGATGTCGCGCCAGGTGCCGAAATTCTCCAGATGCGTATCGCCGATCGCCAGCACCTCAGGCGCGCCTGTAAGTTCCGGGCAGATATCGAGGATGATCTCGCACCAGCGCCAATAGGTGGCGCGCAGGAAGACGAAATCGTCGCTTCGCATCTTCTCGTGCTTCTCCCGGAGATCGTCCTTGACGAGATCGTCGCCGAGTTCGCCGGCCAGCCAGGTCTCGAAATTCCGGACCGATTGCGATATCGTCGTCATGCCGGCGCTCCATCATTCGCGACCCGGTGCGGAGAATACGCGCACCGCGCGAAGCTGCAATCGTCTTCGCATCGGATCGCCACAATCCAACGGTACTGGCCAGCTACCGGCTTGCGCGGCGGCGCAAAGGTGAAAGGTTGCCCCGGCGACACGGTCCCGGGTTTCCATCGCCGCCCGGACCGATTTCAGCAATGTCCAGCTTGTCGAATGCGGCGCGCCATGCCACTTTCGCGGCTGCAAGAGGGGCAGACATGAGCGAGACTGACAGGGGCGATTTCCGCGCGCGAATCCGCCGCAATTTTGCGCGCCAGGCGGCGATGGAAACGATCGGCGCGGAGCTGACGCGCGTCGAGCACGGCGTCGTCGAGATCGAGCTTCCCTTCGACGTCAAGCTGACACAGCAGCACGGCATCCTGCATGCGGGCATCATTTCCGCAGCGCTCGATTCGGCCTGCGGCTTTGCCGCCTACAGCGTCATTGACCCGGAAGCCTCGATCCTGACGATCGAGTTCAAGGTCAATCTCATGTCGCCGGGGCGTGGCGATCGTTTCCTGTTTCGCGGGGAAATCACCAAACCCGGCTCCACCATCATCGTCGCCGACGGACGAGGCTACGCGATCAGCGACGGGCCGGCCAAACTCATCGCCTCCATGACCGGAACGATGATGGTGATCCGCGGTAGAGAGGGCATTACGGGATGAAGTTCGAACTGAAATCGGTCGCGGGGAAATCCATCCTTTTCGTCATGGCGGCGGAGGCCGAATACGGTCCCTTCCTGCGTTCGCGCATCGAACCTTTGATGACCGGGGTCGGCCCGGTCGAGGCAGCCATCGCGCTGAGCAAGACATTGGCGCGGCTGGATGCAGTCGACGAACTGCCCGATCTCGTCGTGTCCCTCGGTTCGGCCGGCTCCGCGAAACTGGAGCAGACCGAAGTCTATCAGGTGACCTCGGTTTCCTACCGCGACATGGACGCCTCGCCGCTCGGCTTCGAAAAGGGCAAGACACCCTTTCTCGACCTGCCCGCAACGCTCGAACTGCCGCTGCGCATTCCCGGCATTGCCGAAGCAAGTCTTTCCACCGGCGGCAACATCATTTCGGGCGCCGCCTATACCGGCATCGACGCCGACATGGTCGACATGGAGACCTATGCGGTGCTGCGCGCCTGCCAGGGCTACAAGCTGCCGCTGATCGGCCTTCGCGGCATTTCCGACGGCGCCGTCGAGCTGCAGCATATTTCGGGCTGGACCGAATATCTGCACATCGTCGACCGCAAGCTCTCTTACGGCGTCGACAGCCTGTTCACCGCACTGGAGGACGGGGTATTCTGGTTCTGAGCCCTTGAATGCGGGACAATTGGAACAATAAAAACCCGATACCGCCGATTTCCCGCATTGCCAGGCGAAGCGCTTTTCATTAAAGCCTCGCCATGACCCAGACAGCACATCCCGACTCCGTTCTCATCGTCGATTTCGGCAGCCAGGTGACCCAGCTCATCGCACGTCGCGTGCGCGAGGCTGGCGTCTATTGCGAGATCGTTCCCTTCCAATCGGCCGAAGAGGGCTTCAACCGCCTGCAGCCGAAGGCCGTGATCCTGTCCGGCAGCCCGGCTTCCACGGTGGACGAGGGATCGCCGCGAGCGCCTCAGATCATCTTCGACAGCGGCCTGCCAGTCTTCGGCATCTGCTACGGCCAGCAGACGATGTGCATGCAGCTCGGCGGCAAGGTCGAGAGCGGCCATCACCGCGAATTCGGCCGCGCCTTCCTCGAGGTCGACAGGGACTGCCAGCTGTTCGAGGGCCTGTGGTCCTCCGGCTCGCGCCATCAGGTCTGGATGAGCCATGGCGACCGCGTCACCGCGCTGCCGGATGGTTTCGAGGTGGTCGCCACCTCCTCCAACGCGCCCTACGCCTTCATTGCCGACGAGAAGCGCAAATATTACGGCGTGCAGTTCCACCCGGAAGTCGTGCATACGCCGGATGGCGCCAAGCTGATCGGCAACTTCATTCACAACATTGCCGGCATCAAGGGTGACTGGTCGATGTCGGCCTATCGCCAGAAGGCGGTCGAGCAGATCCGCGCGCAGGTGGGCGACAAGCGCGTCATCTGCGCGCTTTCAGGCGGCGTCGACAGTTCCGTCGCAGCGCTCTTGATCCACGAGGCCGTCGGCGACCAGCTGACCTGCATCCTCGTCGACCACGGGCTGATGCGCAAGGACGAGGCGGCGGGCGTCGTCGCCATGTTCCGCGAGCACTACAATCTGCATCTGCTGCACGTCGATGCTTCCGACCGCTTCATCGGCGAACTCGAAGGCGTCAGCGACCCGGAAACCAAGCGCAAGATCATCGGCCGGCTGTTCATCGAGACCTTCGAGGAAGAGGCCAAGAAGCTCGGCGGCGCCGATTTCCTCGGCCAAGGTACGCTCTATCCCGACGTCATCGAAAGCGTTTCCTTCACCGGCGGCCCGTCGGTGACGATCAAATCGCACCACAATGTCGGCGGCCTGCCGGAGCGCATGAAGATGCAGCTCGTCGAGCCGCTGCGCGAGCTCTTCAAGGACGAGGTGCGCGCGCTCGGCCGCGAGCTTGGCCTGCCCGACAGCTTCATCGGCCGCCACCCCTTCCCCGGCCCCGGCCTGGCCATCCGCTGCCCCGGCGGCATCACCCGCGAAAAGCTGGAGATCCTGCGCGAGGCCGATGCGATCTATCTCGACGAAATCCGCAAGGCCGGCCTCTACGACGCTATCTGGCAGGCTTTTGCCGTGCTGCTGCCAGTCCAGACGGTCGGCGTCATGGGCGACGGGCGCACCTATGAATTCGTCTGCGCGCTGCGCGCTGTCACCTCCGTCGACGGCATGACGGCGGACTTCTACCACTACGACATGGAGTTCCTCGGCCGCGCCGCGACCCGCATCATCAACGAGGTGCGCGGCATCAACCGCGTGGTCTACGATGTTACGTCGAAGCCGCCGGGCACAATCGAGTGGGAGTGACGCGGAGTACCGTGGGGTAGTATCGGATGGCAGAGGACACTCGAGCGAATCCTAGGCCATCGTACTTCTCGGGCCAAATCACACGGCCTTAGATCGATTACTGCTCCTTCTTGAACAAATCCTGGAAGATGAGCTGGCCCCAAGTGCGGCCGCGTGCGTGCACCAGCGCGCCACCCTCGTTGAGCTTTCCCAGCTTGACGGGTGCGAACCCGAGCTGTTTGGCCAAATCCGCCACGGGAGCGATCGCGTCCTCGTCGTCGCTCGACAGAAAGACGACCCGGTGGCCGCCCTCGACGACCGGGTCGGCAGCCAGGGTGGCGGCAATCAGGTGATTGAACCCTTTCACGAACTTGGCGCCGGTGAACGACTTCGCTGCGAAGGCGGAGGACGGGAGACCGTCCAGCTCCTCAAGGGGAACCAACGCGTTCATCGCGTCGATGACCGTCTTGCCTTTCCAGCTCGGCAGAGCCTTCGCAACCTCGCGATGCTCCTCAAACGGGACCGCCAAGATGATTGTGTCGGCCTCGAGCGCATCCCGCAGCGACTTGGCGACGACCGTGGGGCCAATCGCCCGAGCCTGCGRCGCCAACGCCTCGGGCGGCCGGCGGCTCGCGACGGCCACCTTGATGTTCTTACGGGCGAAGGCGTGGGCGAGGGCCTGGCCTATCTTACCGAACCCTACAATCGCATAGCTCATAATGCTTCTCCAATCCGTGTTGCTATTAATTCCCCGGCCGTCAACGGCGCTGGGTTATCCGTTCCACTGTGTGGCGACCTTCGCGGAGACGTCCTGCCGTGAACGAATTCCGCACGGCCGGACGGGTCAGCCAGTTCCGGCGATCCGGCGCGAATTCAGATGGCCGAGAAGCCGCCGTCGACAGACAGCTCCACCCCATTCACGAAGCTCGAATCGTCTGAAGCAAGAAACAGCGCGACCGCCGCGATTTCCTCAGGACGACCCATCTTTCCCCGCGGGATCAGAGATTCGAACATCCGCTTCGCATCCTCGGTGAGAACTTGGTCCTGCATCGGTGTGGCGATCGGCCCCGGGCTCAGCACGTTCACCCGGATATTCCTGCCCTTGAGTTCGTTGAGCCAAGTGCGTGCGAATGAGCGCAACGCCGCCTTGCTCGCCGAATACACGCCGTAGCCAGGAAAACCTTTCACCGAAGCAACTGACCCGGTCATGAAGATCGATCCGCCATCGTTGAACAGCGGCAGCGCCTTCTGAACCGTAAACAGCGTGCCGCGCGTATTCAGGTTGAAGGCCGCATCGAAATGCTGCTCGGTAATCTCGCCCAGTGGGACGGCTTCGCCCATGCCGGCGCTCGCGTACAGGACGTCGATGCTGCCCTTTTCCCGCTTGACCGTGTCGAACAGACGGTCGAGGTCGTTGAGATTGGCCGCGTCGCCGCGCACGCCGGTCACGTTCCGGCCAATCAACTTGACGGCCTCGTCGAGCGCCTCCTGCCTCCGGCCCGTGATGAAAACATAGGCGCCTTCTTCAACGAACCGCTTGGCGCTCGCCAGCGCCATGCCGCTCGATCCACCCGTGATGACTGCAACCTTACCCTCAAGCTTTCCCATGACTTCTCCTTCCAGGCTCCGCCTTTGATCGTTCGGGGACGCCCCCGAGACCCTCAAATAGGTCCGCCGGAGTCAGGCGTTGAGTGCGGAAGCGCGCACATCGGTGGTGCAAAATCGATCCGCCTGGACGTCTGGCGCCAGCCGCGACGATCGGTGTCTGTCGTTCGGAATTGAGCCGCGCTCGTCGACATAAGCTATGATGACAGCCCGTACTGCTGTACGACGCGTTGGATACGGGCTTTGGAAGGCGCACCGCGCGGTGCTGGATTGCACCATGATCGACTGGGATGACATTCGCTACTTTCTTGCCGTGGCGCGCGGAGGCTCAGTGCGGGCTGCCGCCGAGGGCCTCGGGATGTATCATTCGACCGTGCTGCGACGCATCGCTCAGCTCGAGGAACGCCTCGGGGCGCAGATGTTCGAAAAGCTGCCTTCGGGCTACCGCCTGACGGCTGCGGGCGAGGAGGTCCTCGAGCTCGCGAACCAGATGGAAGCGTCGTCGCACCAGCTGGAGACGCGCGTCTTCGGTCGCGACCAGAGCGTGCGCGGGCTTCTGCGGGTGACGTTGGCTCCAACCCTTGCGACACATCTGCTCATGCCGGATCTCGCCGATTTCGCGCTTCTGCATCCCGATATCGAGATGGAAATCATCTCGTCCGGCGAGCTGGCAAATCTGACCAACCGAGAGGCCGACGTGGCGATCCGCGTCGTTTACGACCGCAAAACCCTGCCGCTCAATCTTCACGGCCTGAAGGGACCGGAGCTCTTCAGCGGCGTCTACATGTCTCGCGATCGACTGGCCGCATGGCGTGCGGGCGCGTTGGATCCCATCCGGTGGATCGTCATAAGCATTCATGGAATTCCGGATTGGGTCCGCGAGGGTGATGTTCGCACCACAGGGGTTCCGTTCAGGACCACGGACGGCGAGGCGCAGATCGTCGCAGTACGGCAAGGGCTCGGGATGACGACACTGCCGTGCTTCGTCGGAGATGCCGACCCCCTATTGGTGAGGGTGCCGGGCACCGACCTGCACATGCATGGAACGCTCTGGCTTCTGACGCAGGGGGAGACACGCAAGACGAAGCGCGTCCGGCTCTTCACGGAGTTCGTATCCCGCAGGCTCGCCGCGTATGCTCCGCTTCTCGCGGGGCTGTCCATATCGCCCGACTGACGCCCGGCAGGTCGCCGGCGACGCCTGCCGTAATCCGGTCGGAAGCCAAGCTGCGATTTTCATCTGGCGAGTCGCCCGATCAGGCCGGAACGTAGGTCAACCTGATCACATCCTCGCCAATCCGGTCATGAGCCATCAGGCGGAGCGGCGGCCGGGGTCCGGCGAAATATGGCTTGCCGTGACCGAGCACGACGGGGTGCAGGTAGATTCGATACTCGTCGATCAGGCCAAGTTCGGTGAGGCTTTGCGCCAAATTGGGGCCGGCAACTTCGATCTCCCCGTCGCGTTCCGCCTTCAGCTTGCGGATCGCGGCCTCAAGATCTTCCCCAACAAGCCTGGCGTTGGGACCGACCGACGTCAACGAGCGCGAGACGACCCATTTCGGCTGGTTCCGCCACGCTGCCGCGAAGGCCTGTCGCTCTGCGTCCCATTCAGGATGTTCGTCGTCCCAATAACGCATGACCTCATACATCCGGCGACCATACACACTGCCCGCCTGCCGCTGAGCCTCCTCGATGAAGTGGCGGAAGAGTGTGGGGCTTGGCCCAAACGCCATATGATCGACGTAGCCGTCCAGGGACTGGTTCATTCCGAACACAAGCTTAGCCATACTCACTTCCTTTCCTTAAACAGCATATCCGCATGTCTGATTGCATTATGCAATCGGTTGTAAGTTAGCTCAACTGGTTTTATATCGCAATTGGTTTTTGAAGTGCGCATAAATCCGCAACCTGATGTGGTGGACAACAGCCTGTCCGCTTCCGGCGATCAGAATGGACAGGCCGCCGCCAGAGGGCGCTATTTCAGCGGCAGGAACAGTTCCGCCACCGCCTCATGCTCCGGCACCTCGGGGAAGAAGCTCAGCCGCTGGCAATAGATCGGGAAATCGCGTGCTTCCTCGCCGCTGGCCGGAAGCCAGTCGCGATAAAGGTAGAGCGCGGCGGGCTCCAGATTGTCGGTGTTGCCGACGACACGCAGCACCGCGCAGCGTCCGCCAGGGATCTCGCCGGCTTTGATCTCTTTGCCGTTCGCCTCAATCGGTTGATCGGTCCCGACACAAAGGTCCACGCTATAATCGGCAGGCGACTGAGGACGCCGCTCGGAACGCCAGACATTGAAGGTCGGACTTGTCTTGGGATGCAAGCCAGCGGCCTTGCGCCAGGCGATGAACCGCTGGATGGTGGCGCCGAGCATCGCCGGGTCGCCCCGGTGTTCCATAATCGCCACCGGCGTGGTGGGCACATTGCGAATGTTCACGTCGTCAGTGGTAAAAGTCTTCTGCATGAGCTTGCTCCTTGCGTTGTCGAGAGGCCCGAAGGCGGCAAGCCACGGCTCCCAGTCAGGAGACTTCCGGAACGACGAAGGCGACTGCCCGAACCGTTGCCGAAAGGCGCGGGCGAAGGCATCCGGTGCGTCGTAACCGGCATCCATCGCTATGTCAGTGACGCGTTCTTCGTCCCTGTAAGCCAGCCGGTATGAAGCGCGCTTCATGCGGGCAAGCCTGATATAGCGATGCACTGATAATCCGAAGGTCGCCGTAAACTGCCGGTGGAAATGAAACTTCGAGAAAGCCGCGACACCGCTCAGAAGGTCAAGATCGAGATCGTCATCGAGGTGCCGGTCGACATAATCCAGCACTCGCTGCATCCGCTCATGATAATTCCGAAGCGCTGCGGTCATTCGCCTTGGTCTCCGTGGCAGCTCAAACTAGATTCCTCCGGCAACCAGCGCCCGACCGATCTTGCGGTTTGGCATGGATCAGCCGGTGCCGCCCGATCGGAGCGTCTTGCGATCCTCGCCCGGCACTGTTTTCGCTTTTCCATCTTAGAGGAGAATGCCTTTGTTTGCCGTCGTAACGATCCAGAACTCACCGGCTGCGGCGGTAAGGATGATGGCGCTCGGCATCGTGACCGAGAGCTAATCCTCCATTCTATCGCTCGGCCTTAGCGCGCCCAATGCTGGCGCATGTCTAGTGTCGAGAAGACTATGATTATCGAACTAACGTCTCATGATTTTGAAGCGCTGCTGAAGGGCATCGCGCCACGTCATCTGCGCCTTGTCCAAGACAGCACCATTGCGCCTCCTGAAGTACTGGAGATGTTGAACCGCCTCGCGACTGACATAGGCGCTGAATTCTCGCCGTCGGCCTGGATGATCGTGGAGGATGGCGAGATCGTCGGCCTCTGCTCCATCGTTCGAGTTCCACAAGATGGAAACATCCATATCGGCTATGGGATTGCGCCTTCGCGCCAGGGCCGTGGATGCACCGCGCGGGCCATAGGCCAGTTGCTGGAGTGGGGGCGGAGCGACCCTCGCGTGGCTCTGATCTCCGCAGAGACCGGGGTTGCGAACATTGCGTCACAGCGTGTCCTTGAACGCAATGGATTCATTCGCGCCGGCGAGCGTATCGATGCCGAAGACGGTCCATTGATTTGCTGGGAAGCAATGACGGTCTAAGGTTGCGGACCGAATAAGCCCGCACGGGAGACGGCCGGCCGAGGTTCTATTACCTCGGCCGGACTTTTGTCATGGACAGATGACGACTTCGATCACGGCCTGCTTCAGCGGCCGTAGGTGACCTCGACGGAGGCCTTGTCGAGCGTATTTGCCCTGACATAGAAGCCAACCATGGCGCCCGGCGCAGTATCAGGAAGCGGAAGCTTGTCGACCGAAAGCGCATAGACGGTGAACTGGTAATGGTGCGGCGCATCGCCGGCCGGCGGGCATGCGCCGCCATAGCCGGATGTACCAAAATCGGTGTGACCTTCGACAGTGCCTGCGGGAAGCTTTTTGTCACCGCTGGCGCCGGTGGCGATCTCCGAGGCATTTGCGGGAATGTTGAACACCGACCAATGCCACCAGCCCGAGCCGGTCGGAGCATCCGGATCGTAAGCCATGATGGCGAAGCTCTTGGTCGCCTCGGGAGCACCCGACCAGGTCAGTTCCGGCGAGATGTTCTTGCCGGCGCAGCCGAAGCTGTTGAAGACCTGTGCATCGGCCATGGCCTTGCCGGCGGTCAAATCCTTCGAGGTGAGCTTCATTTCGGCCTGTGCGGCCGTCGCGCCAAAGACGGATGTGGCGAGAAGTACTGCTGTGATAAAACGCATTCTGTTTTCCTGCGGTTGATAATGCAGGAAAACTATCGTCACCGAGCAAGTGCATCTGCCCCGCTATGCTCAACTTCTGCCCCGATCCGCTCAAAACGCTCAGAGCCGCCCCGCACATGGCGTGGATTGACGCCAAACCGCTCTTTGAACCGCGCCGCGAATTGCGACGGGGAATCGTAACCGACCTCAAGCGCGACCTGCGCCATCGGCAGGGTT
This sequence comes from Rhizobium sp. P1_E1, assembly GCF_056406015.1. Classification (NCBI taxonomy): domain Bacteria; kingdom Pseudomonadati; phylum Pseudomonadota; class Alphaproteobacteria; order Hyphomicrobiales; family Rhizobiaceae; genus Rhizobium; species Rhizobium sp. P1_E1. The sequence goes on from NZ_JBFUAY010000001.1 coordinate 144,118, forward strand.
GTGGTTTGAATGAGACCCAAGGCGCGATTCATCCTTGTATCGCTCAAGATCTCACTGAAGCCGGTATTCTCGGCGGCCAGCTTACGCCTCAGCGTCGCTTCGCTCATGTTGAACGCGCGCGCCGCTTGCCCCAGCGTCCAATCAAAGGCCGTATCACTTTCGATCATCTGCCGCAGCCGGTCCTCGAGCCGAGGGCTTTGGCATTGGCCTAACACCGCTCCGCAGAGCGCAAACCAGGTGATCAGCTCCATCAAACGAGCCTTGGCAATGGCGCCGGGAAGCCTCGTCAGATTGCCGGGCTGACAGCAATAGTCAAACAATGCCGCTGCTTCCTCTGGCAGCTGCGAAGTGCCTGCCGGGACAGGCCTCGATGGAACGGCAATCGACCCCATCCTGGTATAGGCTTCCTCGAAGAGCTGTCGCGGAACAGGAAGCGCCAGGGTCTGATAGTTCTGCGGCGCCTTGGGAATATTCTCCATCGTCAACGGTCGATAGTCGGGCAGCAAGCCGTAGGCGCCCGCCTCGAGGCGCAAAGCCTTGTCATCTGCCATGACGATCTTCGTTCCCGATTGCACCTGTATCAACAGGGGGCGCGTATTGACGAGACGAAAAAAACAGGCCCGCCCGCCCTGGCGGATCAAGGCCCTGGTCGGAATGGGAAAGACCTCGTCGAGCATATGTTCTCCGACAACAGGATGGATGATCGTGGGGCTCGGGCTACCAGGCCGTGAGACTGGAGCCATGATCGGTAGACTTGCCACCACCGATCCCTTGAGGATCGGGAATAGCAAAACCGCGTGTGATGGGCAATCTTGAGCGTCATTCAGGTGTTCGAACTCAATGGAATTCCGCGCGTCCCACCTCAGCGCATTTTCGTGGCTGGTGTTTGCTTGTCATCGATGTGAATTCGGGTTTTGTCGGCAGCGTCGGCCCGGCTTTTCACGTGATCGATGAAGGCCCGCAGCTTTGGCATCACCTGATGACGGCTGGGATAGTAGAGGAACACACCCGGCGCCATCGGTGCGAACGCCTCCAGGACGCGGACGAGTTTTCCCGCCCTCACTGGTCCGGCGGCGATTGGCTCCGGCACTTGCGCAAGCCCCATATCTTCGACGGCGGCTCCCAGCATGGTGGGAAAGTCGTGGGCGATCAGCGGCCCGGAGACAACAGCCTCGATCGGCTTTTTGCTGCTGACAAACGACCACGGCGCGATTGAGCCGTTCGAGCGGCGCATGCGGATGCAGGCATGTTGACGCAGCTCGTCGATACGCTCGGGCCGCCCTCTCCGGTGCAGATATTCGGGGCTGCCGACGACCACCAGCGGGAAAGACGGCGTCAGCCGGACCGCGACCATGTCGACTGCGATGAACTGGCCGAGCCGGATACCGGCGTCAAATCCTTCGGCCGCGATATCGACCAGTTCCTCATTCGCGGCGACCTCCACCTCGATCTCGGGAAAGGCCTGGCAGAAGGATGCAATCAGTGGCTCCAACAGATCAGCACCACTGACGGCGGCACGGTGAGCCGCAACAGTCCAGCCGGTCTCTGGCCGAGCTCACGCGCAACCGCGCTTGCGGCGACCAGTTCCTCGAAAGCGGGCTTTGCGCGCGCGAGGAACCGCTCGCCGGCTTCAGTCAGACCGACACTGCGCGTCGTGCGGATGAAGAGTACTGCGCCGACACGCTCCTCAAGAGCGCGTACGGCCTGGCTGACTGCCGAGGGGGTCACCCCGAGTTCCGCGGCTGCTCTGCGAAAACTACGGTGATGGGCAACGCTCAGAAACGCCTCAACGCCGTCGAGCGCGCCTTGCCTGACTGTGAAGTTCTGCTTCATACCGCATCGATATTATCGCCAATAGTCGATCGCGGGAAGCGGCCGTACATCTGGACCCCACAAATCAGGAGTGCCCCGATGTCGACGGATTCCATCTTTCAAACCCATCTCGTGCTCGGCTATGTCGCGTGGCTGCTTTGCTTCGGCGCGTATATTCTGCCCTGGCTCAAATCGATGGACAGGGTGAAGGCGCACCGCGCCATCGCCACTCTGCACAGCTTCCGCTTCTTCGGGCTCATCTTCATTCTGCCCGGCGTCGTCGGTCCCAACCTGCCCGCCAGCTTCGCCACCTTCGCTGCCTATGGCGACCTCGCGGCCGGGCTGCTCGCCATGTTGGCGCTCGTCACGATCCGCATGCGTCCGGTCTTCTGGCTGTTCGTCGTCGCCTTCAATCTCGTGGGAATGGGCGACCTCGTGCTCGACTACTATCACGCGATCCAGGCCGGCCTGCCGGCGCGGGCGGAGGAATTGGGCGCCGCATACGCGATCCCGATCATTTACGTGCCCTTGCTGATGATCACCCACGTCTTCGCATTCTATTTGCTTCTGCGTCCTCAGTCTAAGGCAACCCAGGCGCTCGCCGGCGAGGCGGCAGTATCTTAACCTCCGCCATCTCAGGCGTTGCACCTTGCGATCGAAGATCGCAACTCTAGTGCCCGTCAAATCTGCGGACATAATCGACCAATGCGCGCAGCTTCAGCGGCTGTCTCTGGCGCCTGGGGTAGTAGAGATAGAAGCCCGGGAATGGCGGGCAGAAATCCTCCAGCAGCGGCACGAGCTCCCCGCGTTCGATATAGGATTGGAAGGTTTCCGCCATGCCGAAGGTGATGCCTGCTCCCGCGCAGGCCATGCGGATCATCATTCCCATGTCGTTGGTCGTGACGACGGGATCGACGGAGACGTCGAAGTCGCGATTGTTCTCGGTGAACTCCCAGCGATAAGGCGCCGTATCCGGGCGTGGCCGCCATCCGATGCAGGCATGATCCTGCAGGTCGCGGGGATGGCGGGGATGGCCGCGGCGCTCAAGATAGCTGCGGGATGCGACCGCGCATTGTCGCTGCTCTTCGGAGACTGAAATCGCGATCATGTCCTGCTCGATCACTTCGCCCAGCCGGACACCGGCGTCGAAACCGGCCTCGACGATATCGAATTCGTCATCGGTGATGGTGATATCGAGTTTGATGTCGGGGCAAGCTTCCATGAAACCGGCCAGTAACGTGCCGGACAGGAAGTTCTCGGCGATCGAGGAAACGGTGATCCGCAGCAGGCCGCTCGGGCGCGCCTGCATTTCTCGCACCGTCTGCATTGCATCCTTGACCTGCCGGACCGATGGACGAACCGCGTCGAAGAACACTTCGCCGGCTTCGGTCAGGCTGACGCTGCGCGTCGTGCGCTGGACCAGGGCTACGCCAACCCGATCCTCCAGGCGCTGCAGGGCCTGGCTGACGGCGGAGCGGGTGACGCCAAGCCGCTCGCCAGCAAGGCGGAAGTTCCGCGCCTCGGCCACCGCAAGAAAAACTGAAATGCCTTCGAGATCATCGACCATTGGTTAGTATTTCTAACCAAGGCATCCTCGATTGGCAACTTAATCGCCGCGGATGGGCACGCTATCTTTCAAGTCGAGATCAGCGCCAAGACCCACGCATCGGCAGATCTTCTTCGAAAGGCAAGGCAATGCGAAGGATTTTCAGCCCGGTTCTGCAGTTTTTCACGGCGGTCACCCTGGCTGGCACGGCGACCAGTTCGTCCGCCACCCATGCCGTGAACGACCGAGATCAGCAGCAACAAACAAGCGAGAACAGAATGCAGCAACACCCCTATGTCGGCATGTGGGTTACGGATGATGGCCGCGTCCGCCACGAACTTTTGCCGAATGGCCGTTACGACGAAGCCCGCGGAAACCGGGAAAGCGCCTATCGCGGCCGCTACGAAGTCATCGGAAGGCACATCGAATACTGGGATGACACGGGCTTTACGGCCGACGGCGATTTCGTCGACGGCAATACCCTCCATCATGGCGGCATGGTGCTTCGCCGCAAGTGACGTGCCGCCTGAAAGGCAACATCACCAAGGATAAGGCCGGGTTTGCCGGCCGGAAAGGATGACGATCATGTCTTCCCCAACACCCATCTGGTTCATCACCGGCGCATCGTCCGGCCTCGGCCGGGCACTCGCCGAAGCGGTCCTCGCCCGTGGCTGGCGCGCCGCCATGACGGCGCGCAGACCCGAGACCCTGGCAGATCTCACGGCAGAGCACGGTGACCGCGCGCTTGCCCTTGCACTCGATGTGACGGACAGCAACTCCATCGCCGGCGCGGTTCATGACGCGGAAACGCATTTCGGCGTGATCGACGTCCTCGTCAACAATGCCGGCTACGGCTACCTCTCGGCGATCGAAGAGGGCGACGATGCCGAGATACGCGCTCAGTTCGAAACCAATGTGTTCGGTTTGATCGCTGTCACCAAGCAAGTTCTGCCGGGCATGCGCTCACGCCGGCAAGGACATATCTTCAACGTCTCTTCGCTCGGCGGGCTCGTCGCTTTTGCTGCAACCGGCTACTACCACGCCACCAAATTCGCGGTCGAAGGCTTGTCGGAATCCCTTTCGCATGAGGTCAAATCGCTTGGCATCGATGTGACGATCCTCGAACCGGGCGCCTTCCGCACGGATTGGGCCGGCCGGTCGATGGTCGAATCCAGTACGATCATCGACGACTATGCCGAGACATCCGGCAAGCGGCGCCAGGTCACCCGCTCGGTCTCCGGCAACCAGCCGGGCGATCCGGTGCGAGCCGCGACAGCAATCATATCAGCGTTCGAGGCGGACGAGCCGCCGCTGCGCCTACTGCTCGGTGCACCTGCCCTGAAGATCGCCCGCGAACGGCTCGATGCGCTGAGCGCAAATTTCGAAGCCTGGGCGGAGACGACGCTCAGCGCCGATTTCCCAAGCTAAACCCCAAGAAAACCCTCAGCCGTATCGCCAGGCGAGCGGCGTGCAAATGGAGCTTGAAATGTCTGATATCAAAGGAAAAGTCATTGCCATCACCGGAGCCAGCAGCGGTATCGGAGAGGCTGCGGCAAAGGTGCTGGCTGCCGCAGGCGCCCATGTCCTGATTGGCGCGCGCCGCACCGAGCGCCTGGAGGAACTCGCCGCCGACATCGCGGCAAAGGGTGGGTCGGTGCGCCTGCAAAAGCTTGACGTCACCGACCGGGCGGATGTGGAAGCCTTCGCAGGCTTTGCCAAGTCCGAATTCGGCCGGCTGGACGTTATCGTCAACAATGCCGGGGTCATGCCGCTCTCGCCGCTAGACGCCCTCAAGGTCGACGAGTGGGACCGGATGGTCGACGTCAATATCAAAGGCGTTCTCTACGGCATCGCGGCGGCCCTTCCGATCATGAAGGCGCAGGGATCGGGGCAGATCATCAACCTGTCTTCGATCGGCGGCCACAGCGTCTCTCCGACCGCCGCGGTCTATTGCGCGACGAAATTCGCAGTGCGGGCGATCTCGGACGGGCTGCGGCAGGAAACCGATCGCATCCGGGTGACCGTCATCTCCCCCGGCACGACGACATCGGAACTGGCCGAGACGATCACCGATCCGACGGCGCGGGATGCCATGAAGGCGTTCAGGGCGATCACGATCAGCCCCGAGGCCATCGCCAATTCGATCCTCTACGCCGTCAGCCAGCCTGATGATGTCGATGTCAGCGAGATCATCATCCGGCCGACAGCCAGCCCGCATTGATCCGCCGAGATTTTGCCAAAGCAATTCCAGCAAAAGTCTAGAGCGGTTTTGCTGAACTGCTCTAGAAACCCAGCGACTGCTGGGCAGGCGGCGGCGGCGCAAGGTTGACGCCTTCGAGTTCCAGCATGCGGGCTTTCGAGGACGAACCGCCGGGAGCGGAGAAGCCGCCGATCTTGCCGCCGGCGGCCAGCACCCGGTGGCAGGGGATGATCAAAGCGACCGGGTTCTTCGCCATCGCCTGACCGACGTCGCGGGCGGCTTCCGGCCCGACGCCGAGCTCCTTCGCCAGCGCGCCGTAAGTGGTCGTGCGGCCCCAGCCGACACGCCGTGCCGCCGCATAAATATCCCGGAAGAAGGCATCCTGGCCGGCAAGATCGAGTTCGACGCCGGAAAAATCCGTCTCCTCGCCCTGGAAGTAGCGCTTCACCGCAGCGACCGTCTCGAGCACAGCAGGCGTCGGTGCGCCGGATTCGGCATCCGGCAGGCGGCGCAACAGCAGCCGTTCGGTCGCTTCCGCTGATTTGGTCGGCAGCTGGAAACGGGTGATGCCGGCATCGCTCCAGGCGATGCCGCAGAAACCGCCCGCGGTTTCGAAGATGAGATAGTGKTGCATTGTCTCAGCCATGACAAAGGCTCCGCGTTTGCGATGACCCACAAAATCGTATGAGACGGCCGCTGTTTCAACCCGTTTCTTGCGCGCGCCGGGCTTCCCGGAAAGATCGCGATGCTGGAATGTCGGTCGAACGTCCACTTCAGCCGCTTCTCTCCGACCGCAAGGCCGTGCCGCTGATGCGCTTGGCCACGGCTTGCGCTTGCCTAGCTTCTGCGCATAAAGCTCGTTCAGGTGTTGCACGGGGAGCGAAATCAGCATGGACGTTTCGGAGATCATCATCCCTGGAGATACGCCGGGAACGGAGTGGCGGTTGCCGGTGCTGCGCTTTACGGGCGGAGATCCGAAGGCGCCGAAGACCTATATCCAGGCGGCCCTGCATGCCGGCGAGCTGCCGGGAACAGTGCTCTTGCATTTCCTCTGCGAGAGGCTGCGGCAGGCGGAAAGCAAGGGCGAGATCGCCGGCGATATCACCATCGTGCCGCAGGCCAATCCGATCGGTGCGGCGCAATCGCATTTCGGCGATTTGCAGGGCCGTTTCGACTTGGGCTCGCGCACCAATTTCAACCGGGATTTCCCATTGATCTCCGTTGCGGATCGCGCGGCGCTGATCGAAGACCTCGATGATTACCCGGCTACCGACAGGTTGAAGCGGCAGCTGCTGCACATGGCGCTCGGGGCCGATCTCGTGCTCGACCTGCATTGCGACGACGAATCCCTGCAATATGCCTATATCGACGGGGCCTTCTGGCCGGAGGCGGCCGATCTCGCCGCTTCACTCGACATGGAGGCCGTGTTGCTTTCGGACGGCGAAAGCTCGGCCTTCGAGGAGGCCGTCGGCTTTGCATGGAAATATGAAGTTCCCGGCGAGCGCCAATCCCGGCTGCCCGGCAAACTCTCCGTCACTGTCGAGCTGCGCGGCAAGCGCGATGTCGATCCGGTGCTGGCGAAAAAGGATGCCGACGGGCTCTGGCACTTCCTCGCGACACGGGGGATCGTCAGTGACGGGAAGCCAGCGGCAACGCCATTTTCCGGTCCGGCCGTGCCGCTCGATAATGTCGAGATTATTCGCACTCCGGAAGGCGGCGCCGTGCTTTTCCATCGCGATATCGGCGAGAAGATTGCGGAAGGCGACCGCCTAGTGACGATCGTCACCCGGCCGGGACAGCCGGGCGGCAGCATCGAGCTCACCGCGCCGCAAGACGGGCTGATCCTGACCCGAACCTCCGACCGGCTGGCGCGGCGGCGCGGCGACCTGATGAAGATCGCCTGCGACGAACCCAGCAAGGCCTCCCGCAAGGCCGGTACGCTGGAGAATTGAACGAGACCGGTTTTGTCCTGCTGCGATTGTCGACGCGTTCGGGGATAAAACGTCGCACGGCGTTTGCGCCGGCCTTCGTGCATGTTATCTCGCTGGCATCACAGGGAGATCGATCGGGCATGGCCGTCACCATCTATGGCATCAAGAATTGCGACACGATGAAGAAGGCCCGCAGCTGGCTGGAAGAACACAGCGTCGCCTATGATTTTCACGATTACAAGGCGCTGGGTATCGACCGCGCCCATCTCGAAGCCTGGATCGACGAAGCCGGCCTCGACACCGTGCTCAACCGCGCCGGCACCACCTTCCGCAAACTGCCCGATGCCGACCGCGAGAACCTCACCCGGGAGAAAGCAATCCAGCTGATGCTCGACCAGCCGTCGATGATCAAGCGGCCGGTGCTGGAGGCGAAGGGCAAGCTGCTGATCGGCTTCAAGCCGGAGATTTACGCCGGTATGCTCGGAGGCTGACAGGCGGCCTGCTGAGCTCACGAGGGAAAGAGATGTCCAAGACCACGCGCGCGACACAGCTTCTTTCGCAGGCGGGCGTCGCCTTCACCATTCATGCCTATGACTACGACCCCAATGCTGAGCGTGTCGGGCTGCAGGCGGCCGAAGCGCTCGGCGAGGCGCCGCATCGGGTGCTGAAGACGCTGATGGCGGAAGTGGACGGCAAACCGGTCTGCGTCGTCGTGCCGTCGGACCGCGAGGTCAGCATGAAGAAGCTTGCCAGCGCCTTTCACGGCAAATCGGCCAACATGATGAAGCCTGCCGATGCCGAGCGGCTGACGGGCTATCATGTCGGCGGCATCAGCCCGTTCGGCCAGAAGAAGACCGTACCGACGGCGATCGAGGAGGCCGCCCTTGCCGAACCGCTGGTCTATATCAATGGTGGGCAGCGCGGGCTGCAGGTGCGGCTCGATCCGAAGGCTGCGTTGAAGGTGCTGAAAGCGGTCGCCGCGCCGCTGATTGCCTGATCGGAGCATGATGCCGAAAAGTGTAAGCGGTTGCATCATGCTCTTGCTATTGAATCTAGAGGAAGCGGTCGAGCAGGCCGACGATCGTCTTCGCCTCGTTGTCGGCAAGCTTGCAGCCGACATGGGTCTCGATCGATCTGGCATAGACGGTCCACATGCGCTCGCGAAGTTTTCGGCCGGCATCTGACATCACCACCCAACGGCCGCGCCCATCCTCAGCGAAGGCCTCGCGCCGGACCAGCCCCTCTTTTTCCAACCGATCGATCAGCCGCGAAAGATTATACTGCGCCAGCAATGTCCGCTCTTCGATCTCGTAGGGGCGCAGCTTGCCATCTTCCGCGCGCGTCAATTCCCAAAGCACGTCATACCAGGCAAGCGGCGGCATGCCGGCCGCTTTCAGATCGGCTTCGATGGCAGCGAGCACCCGTTCGCGGGCGCGCATGATGCTCGTCCAGGCAGAGGTGACCGCTTCGCTCGGATTCGACGTTTTTTCGGACATAAATGCAATTACATCTATCTTGAATTCCGCCGCAAGCGATACTAGATGCAATTACATCTATCATCGCCGCATGGAGACCGTCATGAGCAAACTTACCCTCGTCAGCCATCATCTCTGCCCCTATGTACAGCGCGCCGCGATCGCGCTTCTCGAAAAGGGCGCGCCCTTCGAGCGCATCAACATCGATCTTGCCAACAAGCCGGACTGGTTCCTGCAGATCTCGCCGCTCGGCAAGGTGCCGCTGCTGCGGATCGAGGAAGAGGATGGCAGCGAGGCGGTGCTGTTCGAAAGCAGCGTCATCTGCGAATATCTGGAGGAAACGCAGCCGGGCGTCGCGCTGCATCCCAAAGACGCGCTGACGCGTGCCCGCCATCGCGGCTGGATGGAATTCGGCTCGTCCGTACTTTCCGATCTCTGGGGTTATGAGACGGCACAGGATGCGGACCCGCTGGAGGCCAAGCGCAAGGCGCTCATCGCCAAATTCGCGACGCTCGAGGGTGTGCTGACCGATCGGCCTTATTTCGCCGGCAACGACTTCAGCCTCGTCGACGCCGTCTTCGCGCCGGTCTTTCGGTATTTCGATCTCTTCGACACGCTCGGCGACAGCGGCATTTTCAAAGGGCTCGAGCGGGTGGCGCGCTGGCGCAAGGCGCTCTCCGAGCGGGCGAGCGTCAGGGCCGCCGTCGGCGCGGACTACCCGCAGCGGCTGATGGAATTCCTCGAAAAGCATAACTCGATCCTGCTCCGGCAAGCTGCCGCCGCCTGAAGCGCGTCCGGCGGCCGGACATATATCCGGCCGCTTGCAATTCGGCGGCAATACGCTTCATTTTCGCCGCAAACGGGTCTAAGTCTTCCAGCCTCCCACCGTCGATGACAGAAGGCAGGTTGAACCATGACTTTCATGCCCCAGAGCCAGAACACCGTTGATCCCGTCAAGCTGGAAAAGCTTGCGGAAGTCGCCATCAAGGTCGGGCTGCAACTGCAGAAAGGTCAGGATCTGGTGATCACCGCGCCTGTCGTGGCGCTGCCGCTGGTTCGCCTGATCACCAAGCACGCCTATCAGGCCGGCGCCGGGCTGGTCTCCGCCTTCTACTCCGACGAGGAGACGACACTGGCGCGCTATCAATATGGCAGCGACGAGAGCTTCGACCGCGCCTCCGGCTGGCTCTACGAGGGCATGGCCAAGGCCTATGCCAACGGGGCGGCCCGCCTCGCGGTCGCCGGCGACAATCCGATGCTGCTATCCGAGCAGGATGCCGGCAAGGTCGGCCGCGCCAATCGCGCCAACTCCACCGCCTATAAGCCGGCGCTGGAAAAAATCTCCAATTTCGACATCAACTGGAACATCGTCTCCTATCCCAACCCGTCCTGGGCCAAGGTGGTCTTCCCCGACGATCCGGAACCGATTGCGATCGCCAAGCTCGCCAAGGCGATCTTTGCCGCCTCGCGCGTCGATGTCAGCGATCCCGTCGCCGCCTGGACCGAACACAATGCCAATCTCGCCAAGCGCTCCGCCCGGCTGAACGGCGAGCGTTTCGCCTCGCTGCATTTCAAGGGACCGGGCACCGACCTGACGGTCGGCCTTGCCGACGGGCATGAATGGCATGGCGGCGCGTCCACCGCCAAGAACGGTATTACCTGCAATCCGAATATCCCGACCGAGGAAGTCTTCACCACGCCGCATGCGCTGCGCGTCGAAGGCCATGTGTCGAGCACCAAGCCGCTTTCCCACCAGGGCACGCTGATCGACAATATCCAGGTGCGTTTCGAGGGCGGGCGCATCGTCGAAGCCAGGGCCTCGCGTGGTGAAGAGGTCTTGAAAAAGGTGCTCGATACCGACGAGGGCGCACGCCGGCTCGGCGAAGTGGCGCTCGTGCCGCATTCCTCGCCGATCTCGGCCAGCGGCATCCTGTTCTACAACACGCTGTTCGACGAAAACGCCTCGTGCCACATCGCGCTCGGCCAGTGCTATTCCAAATGCTTCCTCGATGGCGCGACACTGAGCCAGGAGCAGATCAAGGCGCAGGGCGGTAATTCCAGCCTGATCCATATCGACTGGATGATCGGCTCCGATAAGGTTGATATCGACGGCCTCAAGCCTGATGGCTCGCGGGTTCCGGTGATGCGGCAGGGCGAATGGGCCTGAGCGGCATCATCGTGGGCTGACAGAATGCTGGCGCGGCCAGTCCCGTCCTTCGAGGCCCCTCCGGGGCACCTGAGGATGAGGCTGGCGCGAGCGCGTGCCTCAGGTGATCCTTCGAAGCGACGTGGATCATGCTTCAGGACGAGACCGCGCAGCCCCAGCAGCATGCGCTAGAACGCAAACCCGCTGCACACTTTTGCTGGAATTGCTTTAGCGGATCGCCGATAGCAGCTTGCGCACGCGATCGAGATGCATCGTCCGCTTTGCATCGGTGGYGCGGTCCATGTCGTGCAGGCTGAGCATCTCGAAATTCAGCCGCTTCGAGCAGAAGGCGGCGATGCCGCGCTTCAAGAGCCGGCGCACCGGATCGCCCATATAGAGACGCACCAGCCACCAGGGCGAGCCTGTCGTCGTCAGCGCATAGAGCAGCCGGATATTGGTCAGCTGCGGCACGATACGGCCGCCGGCGGCGTCATGGCTGAAGGCAACACCGGGGGCGAAAACACGGTCGAAGAAACCCTTGAGGATGGCGGGGAAATTGAACCACCATTGCGGAAAGACAAAGATCAGGCCGTCGGCAGCCTTCAGGCGGGCAACGGTATCGGCAACGGCTGAGGTGTCATACGGCACGTCGAAATAGCCGCTGCGCTCGGCCTTCGAAAGGCGCGGATCGAAATCTTCGCGGTAGAGATCAAGCAGGTCGACCACGTGGCCTGCCGCTTCCAGCGCTTCGCGTGCGGTCCTTGCCACGGCAGCGGCGAAACTGTCCTCCAGCGGATGGGCAAGCACCAGCAGGATCCGCATTGTCAGAACAGGCTTCCCTGCTTCGGTGGCTCTGCGGGTCTTACGCTGCGCTTCTTGGCACCGGCCGGCGGTGCGCCGCCTTCCGTGGTCATGGCGCCGACACGACCGTCGGCGAATTCGATGGCGATGCCCATGCCGGCGGAGAGTTGCGCAGCCTGCGAGACCGGCCTGTTGTCCTCATCGCGAATGACGGCGTAACCGCGCTTCAGCACGTTCTTATAGGAGAGCGACTGCAGCACGCGGTCCTGCGAAGAAAGCTCGGCGCGCGCACGAGTCAGCTGGTGGCGGATCGCCGTATCGGCATGGCGCGAAAGATTGCCAAGGCGTTCGCGGCCGCGGTCGGTCTGGGTCTTCAGCCGGGCAGGCAGCGAGGCGAGGATTGCTTCGGCGCGGTCAACGCGTGATTTCAAGCGGTCGATCAGCCGCTCGACCATGCGCTCGGCCCGGGCCATGCGCTCGTTCAGCGTCTGGCGGCGCTCGGCGATGCGACCGGACAGCAGATCGGGGCGCAGATGCGAGCCGACGCGCTCGAAGCCGCGGCGCTTGTTGATGGTGTTGAGCTCCAGCCCGCGGCCGAGGCCGGTCGCCGCCTCGTCGAAACGCCGGCGCGGCAAGGCGAGAAGCTGATCGAGCGACGGCAATGCCCGCATCAGGGCGCGCACCGACTGGCGGCGCTGGTCCATCTGGCGGTTCATGCAGCCCTGCAGGCGGGCGGCAAGAGCGGCGGCCTGCGCCTCGAGCTCGGCCTTGACGGGCACCGCCATTTCGGCAGCCCCTGTCGGCGTCGGAGCACGGACATCGGCGGCATAGTCGATCAGCGTCCAGTCGGTCTCATGGCCGACGGCCGAGATCAGCGGTATTTCGCTTTCGGCCGCCGCGCGCACAACGATTTCGTCGTTGAAGCTCCAGAGATCTTCCAGACTGCCGCCACCGCGCGCGACGATCAGCACATCCGGGCGCGGAATGGCGCCGGCCGGCTCCAGCGCGTTGAAGCCGCGGATGGCGTTCGCCACCTCTTCGCCGGATCCCTCGCCCTGAACCTTCACCGGCCAGACAAGGACGTGCACGGGAAAACGATCGGAGATGCGGTGAAGGATATCGCGGATCACGGCGCCGGTCGGCGAGGTAACGACGCCGATTACGCTGGGCATGAAGGGCAGCCGCTTCTTGCGGGCGGCATCGAACAGGCCCTCGGCACCAAGCTTGCGTTTGCGCTCCTCGATCAGCGCCATCAGCGCGCCGGCGCCGGCCGGTTCCAGCGTCTCGATGACGATCTGATATTTCGAGGAGCCCGGAAAGGTGGTGACCTTGCCGGTGGCGATGACTTCCATGCCTTCTTCCGGGCGGAACTTCAGCCGCGAGAAGGTGCCCTTCCAGATGACGGCGTCGATGCGGGCGCGGTCGTCCTTCAGCGCGAAATAGGCATGGCCCGAGGAGTGCGGCCCACGATAGCCGGAGATCTCGCCGCGCACGCGAACCTGGTCAAAGGCGGTTTCGACGGTGCGCTTGATCGAGCCGGAAAGCTCCGAAACCGAATATTCGGCAAGGTTGGTCGGCGAATCGCTGTCGAAGACGTTGCTCATCCCTCCTTTCTATGTCCATCAGCGGTAAACGGGAAGGTCGGCATTGGGGGCGGGGCTTGGTTTTCCCGGCCGTTGAAATCGTTGGCGGGAGGGTTCGTCGCCGTTGCGTCGAGCGCGCTCGTCTCAACGCATCCTGCACATGCACTCGTTGCAGCCAGGTGGACAAACAACAAAATCGAGTAAATCTGTTTTGTTGCGGAACGTATAGTTAGACAATGCGTTTCACATGAAAGGGATTGCTAACCACCGCAATACAAAGGCTTTTCGGCAAAGCCTGCCGGTAAATCTTTGTTAGTTGGCGCTTCCTATGCTTCCCCTCGTTATCTCTGGGAAGGTGCTGAAATGATTATTCTCACAGCAGCAGCATTGGGCATCAGCGCCGGGCAAATGCGCTCGGCTGGCGTGATCGCGTTGGTCGCCGCGTTGATCGGAATGACATTCGCGCTGGCGGCGATAACCTCGCCCGGCCCAGTGTCCATTCTGGCATTCGTCTATGCCGTGCTCGGCTATAATGGCGGCCTCATGCTCTTCGTGCTCGGGCTCTTTGCCAAACAGCGCCTCCGTCGCGCCACGCGTGTCTCACACTGAAAGCGCGTCGCGATCTTTCAGATCGCTCCTCGCGCTTTAGGCCCTTATCTCAAACGCATGTCGTTATCGCAAAACCGCCGCACAGTTTTGCGCGACATGCTTTATTCCATCCTTGAAACTTGCCGGCGTCAATTCATCGCCGGCCGATAGCGAAAGAATTGCACGCCCATGTCGGCCGCCTTCGGAAGCGGTTCCAGATAGGGCGGGATATTCCCCTTGCCGAGCTGCGCATAGAGCCCATCCGGCTTCAGCTTGGCGATCTCGCGCGTCTGCAGGTCGCCGGGGCAGAAGGCAAGCGCCGTCACGCCAGTCCCCTTGAGGAAGGCTTCCGCCTCCTGAGGCTCCGCCATGCCGATATGCAGTTCCGTCAGCATGCCGCCCTGATTGCGATGATAGGGCGCGGAGAGAACCCGGTTCTTGGTGAAGCGGAGGATCGGCACGCCCATTTCCGACGGCGCGGAGATCAGTCCGGCCGGTAGCCCGGCGAGCGGCGCCAGCGCCGCTTGCGATGTGCAGGAAATCTCCTTTGCCGGCTTCGCGGCCTTCTTCTGGGCAGCATTCTCCATCTGCAGCGAGATAAACCCGCCTCCGACAGCCCAGGCGGCCGGAGCACTGGCGAGCACTGTCACGATATAGATGAAGGCGGCGGCGACATTCTCGCTGTCCCCGTTGGAGATGCGCTTGATATCGATGATCAGCAAGGCAAGCGGCAGGATCGAGATCAGGTTCGAGAACGTGGAACCGCGCACCTGGACCAGTGCGATTGCCCAGCTCGTCATCAGCAGGAAGAGCAGGATCAGGTGGATCTGCACGCGGTCACGTTGAGCGACGCGGAAGATGCAGACGGCGATACCGAACAGGCCGGCCGCATAGAAACCACCGATCGAGAAGGGATCGGTGCGCCCGAGAACGAAAAACGACTGCGCTTCCGATACATTCCTCAGCCAGAGCTCGACCAGCATCGGATCGAGACTGGCCAGCGGATCGCTCAGGCATTGCGGTGCGATCACGATCGCCGAACCGAAAACACCGGCGCCAACGACGGCGAGCGCGGCAAAGCGCAGGGGCCGGCGCAGGTGGCTGGCAAAGACCGCCGAAAACAACAGCAACCCGCCGCCGATCGCCGCCAGGCTGTAATAGCCGAGCGAGAGATTGTCGCACGTGACCATCGAATAAAGCCGGGGCGGCACTGTTGCGAAGAAGAGGATGCTGATCGCAATCGCCAGCGCCAGCCCGAAGGCCCTCGCGGCGGCAGCGAAATCTTCGCCCTCCCATGCCCAGAGCAGGGCAATGGTCAGGCAGACCGCGGCGACGAAAGGTGTCGTCTCGGCGCCGATGGCGATGGCAACCGCTGCAGCGATGCCGGCGACCGCATAACTCCAGGCGCGACGCTCGGGATCCAGCAGCATCGCGATCATCGTCGCGACCAAAGCCAGCTGCGCATTGTGATGATCGATGGCGCCCGGCGCGAAACGGTTTCCGGTGTAGATCGCAAGACCGGTCAAGCCGAGACTGATGTGCATGGCGGCAACGCCGCCGATGCGCCGACCGGCAACCGCCATGGCGAGCATGGCGGGCAGGATGAGCGATACCGGCCAGACGCCGAGCGCCAGCGCCTCGGCCGTCTCATGGGGTACAAACAGGCCGAAGAACCAGATCAGCGAGGCGATCGGCAGGTCGATCAGCCGCGACCAGTGCATCAGCGTGCCGCCGTCGAGGCCGAGACGGTATTGCATTAGATCGAACCAGGCCTGCCCGGCCAGAAAATCTCGAACTTCGACGAGACGCATTCCGTCGTCATTGTCGGGGCCGACGTAATCGGTGGCACCGGAAAGCTTGGTGATGAGGATGGCGGCGGCAAGGATGACGCTATAGGCGATGACGGTTGGCCAGAGACGCGTCAGCAGGCCGCGTACCCCGCCCCTGGGGGCGCCGGTCACGGAGGATGCATGGGCGATCGACTGCACAGCGTTCATTGTGGTTAGCGGTTCGTTTCCAGATAGCGAAGCTTAGCCGCCGCCGATCAAGAAAGTGTAAAGCCGTTTGTGGCAGCTGCCGATTTTGCCTGCGTCATAGGGTCTTATTAACGGCGCGTGATTTAGGCTGGGCGCGGCTTTAAGTGTA
This sequence comes from Rhizobium sp. P1_E1, assembly GCF_056406015.1. Classification (NCBI taxonomy): domain Bacteria; kingdom Pseudomonadati; phylum Pseudomonadota; class Alphaproteobacteria; order Hyphomicrobiales; family Rhizobiaceae; genus Rhizobium; species Rhizobium sp. P1_E1. The sequence goes on from NZ_JBFUAY010000001.1 coordinate 160,345, forward strand.
ACGAGTAGAGTCATGGCCCGATCGCGTACCGACAATCTGAATATTGCCGTCCTGCTTCCCTGCTATAATGAAGCGGCGACGATCGGCCCTGTCGTCCAGGGCTTCCGGGCGACGCTGCCCGATGCTGCGATCCATGTCTACGACAACAATTCCACCGACGGCACCGCTCTGCAGGCAATGCTTGCCGGCGCGCATGTCGTGCGCGAGCGGCGCCAGGGCAAGGGCCATGTCGTGCGCCGCATGTTCGCCGATATCGACGCCGACATCTACATCATCGCCGACGGTGACGGCACCTATGCCCCGGAGGATGCCGAAGAGCTGGTGCGCACGCTGCTGACGGAGCGCGCCGACATGGTGGTCGGCACTCGCCGCGGCGTGCATGACGATGCCGGCCGTCAGGGTCATGCGATTGGAAACCGGCTTTTCAACCTGCTCTACCGGATGATCTTCGGCCCTGACTTCACCGATATCTTCTCCGGCTACCGCGCGTTTTCGCGCCGCTTCGTCAAGAGTTTCCCGGCTGTATCAGGCGGCTTCGAGATCGAAACCGAGATGTCCGTGCATGCCTCCCGGCTGAAGCTGCCGGTCAGCGAGCTGGAGCTCGACTACGGTCGCCGGCCGGAAGGCTCGCATTCCAAGCTTTCGACATTCCGCGACGGCGGCAAGATCCTCTGGATGTTCGCGATGCTGATGAAGGAAACCCGGCCCTTCGCCTTTTTCAGCGCAATCAGCGCCACCTTCATGCTGGCGAGCCTCGGCTTCATGGCGCCGGTGCTGGCGGAATATTTCGAGACGGGTCTCGTCAGCCGCATGCCGACCTGGGTGCTGTCGACGGCGCTGATGATGATATCCTTCATGCTGTTTACCGCCGGCGTCATCCTGGATTCCGTTGCGCGTGCCCGCGCCGAACAGCTTCGTATCCATTATATGGGCCTGGAGAGGCTGAGCGCGCTGAAGGCGCCGCTCAGCGACGCAGGGCCGGTATCGCGCGCCCGTCCCGGCAAGGCGGACGCGGCATGAAAAAGCTCATCCGCTTCACTATTGCCGGCGGCATCGGCTTCCTCGTCGATGCCGGCATCCTGTCGGCGCTGCTCCATCTGACGCCGCTCGGGCCGTTTCTGGCGCGGCTCGCCGCGATCGCCTTCGCCATGGCGGCGACCTGGGCTTTCAACCGGCGCTTCACCTTCGATCGCACCGGCCGTTCGCTTGCCGCCGAAGGTTTCCGCTACGGCTCGGTCGGGGTGACGGCAGCGCTGGTCAATTACGGACTCTATTGCGCGCTTCTGCTGTCGCTGCCGGCACTTCAGCCGCTTGCGGCCATGGTGGTCGCCAACCTCGCCTCGATGGTCTTCAGCTTTTTCGGCTATTCGCGCTTCGTCTTCCGCGCCGAGTGATTAGAGCGCCGCGCGTCCAAAAGGACGCGCAAAGGACGCTCTAACACTTTAAATTGGCCCATAATCCTTTCCGAAAATCGATCCCGATTTTCGGGGTTATGCGCTAGACTGCCTCCCAGCCGTCCTTCTCGCTGGCGCGATAGATCGCGTCGATCACCTTCTGGTTCAGCTTCGAATTTTCGAGCGTGACGATCTCTTCCTTGCCGTTCGTCACCGCCCGGGCGAAGGCCTCGACCTGCCGCTTGTACTGGCGGCTGTCCTGGAAGCGGAAGATGCGCGATTCCCTGTGGCTGCGGTCGGCAAGCTCGATCTCTTCCAGGCCCCAGCGATTGGCGTTGAACGGCGACTTGACCTCGATGTAACCTTCGGTGCCGTGAAAGACCATGACCTGACGGTTGGCCATCTGCGTCGAGATATAGAAGCTCAGCTCGAAATCGCCGAAATCGGCCTTGACGCTCGAATAGATATCCGTGCCGAAATCCGCATCGCGCTCGGTGATCGCCTGGATCCAGAGCGGCTCCTTGCCAGTGGAAAAGCGCGTGCTCATGACGGGATAGACGCCGATATCGGGAAGGCCGCCACCGCCGAGCTCGGGAACGTTGCGCATATTGGCGGGGTCGCGGTTGAAATAGGTGAAGGCGCCCTGCACATGCCGGAGCGACCCGATCGCGCCCTCATCGATCAACGAGCGCACCTTCTGCCAGACCGGCGAATAGTTGATCATATAGGCTTCGGTGACCACCACCCGGTTGCGGTCGCGAGCGGCGATCACGTCGTCGATATCGCCTGATTTCAGCGCCAGCGGCTTTTCGCAAAGCACGTGCTTGCCGGCATCGGCTGATTTGATCGACCATTCGATATGCTGCGAGGTCGGCAGCGGGATGTAGACGGCGTCGATGACGTCGGAGGCCAGCATCTCCTCGTAGGAGCCGAAGGCATGCGGCACGGAGAAGCGATCGGCCATCTCCCTTGCGCGCGTCAGATCACGGCTGGCAATCGCCGTGACGACGCAATTTTCCGCATCCTGGATCGCCGGAACGACATTGTCGCGGCCTATCTTCGCCGTTGAAATGATACCGAAGCGCAGCATGATCCAAGCCTCCCAAACTGATTTCCGCGAACCATATTCAGGCCTTGGCTGCGGCGCAATGGCGCGACCTGAAATCACGGAAGTTTGCCTTCCCGGATGCCCGGAATGCGCTAGGTTCTGTCAGGGCGGCGTTCTGCCGTATTCGCGATTTCAATTCCTTCACACTTCTGGAGAGCGTTATGGAAATGCGCCGGCTTGGAAAAACAGGTCTTTCGGTCGCGCCGATCGTCATCGGCGGCAATGTCTTCGGCTGGACGGCCGACGAGAAAACATCCTTCGCCATTCTCGACGCCTTCTTCGATGCGGGCCTGAACACGATCGATACGGCCGATGTCTATTCCGCCTGGGTTCCGGGCAACAAGGGTGGCGATTCCGAGGAGATCATCGGGCGCTGGCTAAGCCAAGCCAAGGTTTCCCGCGACAAGGCTGTCATCGTCACCAAGGTCGGTTCCGACATGGGACAGGGAAAGACGCTGAAGGAGACCTATATCCTCAAGGCGGTCGAGGATTCGCTGCGCCGGCTGCAGACCGACTATATCGACCTCTATCTCTCGCACTGGCCAGATGCCGATACGCCGCACGAGGAAACGCTCGGCGCCTTTGCCAAGCTGAAGCAGCAGGGCAAGATCCGCGCCATCGGCTGCTCGAACTATGATGCGAAACTGCTTCAGGCCTCGTTTGACGCTGCCGAGAAGGCCGGCCTGCCGCGTTACGATGTGCTGCAGCCGGAATATAATCTCTATGAGCGCGCCAGCTTCGAGGGGCCGCTTGCCGATCTCTGCGTCAAGGAAGACATCGGGGTCATCACCTATTTCAGCCTCGCCGCCGGCTTCCTCACCGGCAAATACCACAGCAAGGCCGATACGGAAGGCCGCGCGCGCGAGGGCCGGGTTTCGAAATATTTCGATGACAAAGGCCTGCGCATCCTGGCCGCGCTCGACAAGATTTCTGCCGAAACCGGCGCCAAGCCCGCGGAAATTTCGCTCGCCTGGCTACTGCGCAAGAAGGGCGTGACGGCGCCGATCGCCAGCGCGACCAGCCTTTCGCAGCTTGAAAGCCTGGCGAAATCGGCGACACTTGCGCTTTCCGATGACGCGATGGCGCTGCTCGACCAAGCCGGCGCCTGAAAGAAAGAGACGCCATGACCGTGAAGATACGCGAGGCCCGCCCCGAGGACGAAGCCCGCTGGCGCGAACTTTGGGCGGCCTACCTTGCCTTTTACGAAGTCGCGGTCGATGCCGATATCACCGATCAGACATGGCGTCGGGTCTTTGATCCGGCGTCGGCAATCGCGATGCGTGTCGCCGAGGTCGACGGCAGGATGATGGGCTTTGCGCTCTATCTCACGCATGAGGGCACGTGGATCCGCGGCAGGGACTGCTATCTCGAAGACCTGTTCGTCGATGCCGAGGTGCGCGGCAAAGGCCTCGGCCGGGCGCTGATGGACGATCTCGTTTCGACCTGCAAAGCCAAGGGCTGGTCACGGCTCTACTGGCATACGAGCGAGCAGAACAAGACGGCGCGGGCGCTTTACGACAGCTATGTCGAAAGCGACGGTCACATCCGATATCGCATCAGCTTCACTGCATAATTCCTTAAATCGGAACCGATTTAGGGATAAAATTATCCAGCAATTCAAAGTGTTACAGCGTCCTTTGCTCTCGAAAAGACGCGCGGCGCTGCAAGCGATGGAAAACCCGCATACCATTTTGAATGATTGCCTTCCCAATTGGCCATGCCTGGTTTGGTGAGGATGCCGCGCGGACTGATATAACTCTGGATCACCCGTTTCGGCCGTTCGTGCCACTGGATATTGAATGCCCATAGCTTCGGGAAGAAACAGAGCGAGGCATAAGGCAGGTGGTCGTGAATCCACCAGGCGAGCCGCTGCCAGTCGCTTTCATCGTGGTAATGGTCGATCATCCATGGCACGGCAATGCAGACGGCTGCGCCCATGCAGCCGTCGAAGTCCCTCATATCCCAGATGTGATGCGCTGATGTGGCGGCATTGGTCGAGCAGTTCAGCTTGTTCTCATTGCCGAACCTGTTGACCGCGGGCGAACGATAGCCGGAGCGGATATGCAGGCGCCCGAACGTTGCCTCTAGCGGCTCCAGCAACTCCTCGCAGAGCCTCTTGCCCGCCTCGATCGCCAGATCGGGATCCTCGGGGATATTGGGGATGCGGTAAAAATCGGCGATTTCGGAATGCAGGAAATCGCGGAGGAAGAAGTTTTGCGACAGCCGCACGCGGCCAAGGTCCTCCAGACCCTTCATCGAATTCGGCTTTCGCATGACTTTACCTCCCACATCGACGGCAGGAATCATCGCCCGGCACCGATTTCCAGTCCACCCGAAATCGATCGGGAACAATTAGCGCGGTCTTCTCTTCTTAATGTGTCGCCGCATTCGCGGTTTTCCCCAGAACAAGGATCGAGAAAATGGCCAAGGAAAAGACGTTGGAAGATCTCTTCTACGACACCCTCAAGGACATCTACTTTGCCGAACGGCAGATATTGCGCGCCCTGCCGAAGATGGCACGCGCCGCCCAATCCCCGGAACTGAAGAAGGGTTTCGAAAAACACCGTGAGGAAACCGAAGGGCAGGTCGAACGCCTGCAGCAGGTTTTCGAGCTGATCGGCAAACGCGCGCAGGGCAAGACCTGCGAGGCAATCCAGGGCATCATCGCCGAGGGCGAGGAAATCATGGAGGAATTCAAGGGCACGTCAGCTCTCGATGCCGGCCTGATTTCTGCGGCTCAAGCCGTCGAGCATTATGAAATCGCCCGCTACGGCACGCTGAAGACCTGGGCCGCGACGCTCGGTCTGAAGGAGGTCGTCGGCCTGCTCGACCAGACGCTGCAGCAGGAAACGGCCACCGACAAGACCCTCTCCCAGCTCGCCACCACGGCGGCAAACCAGAAGGCAAAGGCTGCCTGATGCACACGGCGCCCTAATAAAAACGGGCGGCCCGGTCCCCATTCCTTACCGGCCGCCCGTATCCTGCGCGCTGTGCGCGCTGTATCTGAAGAAATCGATGAAGGCGCGCAGCGCCGGGCGCATCTGCCGCCGAGTGGGATAATAGAGAAACGGCCCGGAATAGGGCGCGCACCAATCCTCCAGCACCCGCACAAGCTTGCCGCTCGCCAGTTCGGCATTGACCCGCATGTCGAAGAGATAGGCAAGACCCGCACCGTTCAGCGCTGCGAGCAGGGCCAGCCGATCCTCGCTGACGATCAGCGGCCCGTCGACCGAAACGACAAGTTCCTGCCCGTCCTTTTCGAATTCCCAGCGATAGATCGAGCCGTTGGTGAAGCGCCGCTTGATGCAGCGATGATGGACGAGATCGCGCGGATGCTCCGGCTTCGGATGATGCTCGAAATATTCGGGCGAAGCGGCGATCACCGTCGTCAGATTGGGCGAGACCCTGACCGCGATCATATCAGCCTCCAGGCTCTCCTCCAGCCGGATACCGGCATCGAAACCCTCCTTGACGATATCGGTGAAGCCATCCTCATTGGCGATCTCCAGGGTAATATCGGGATAGAGGTTGAGAAAGTCGCCGAGGCGCGGGGCGAGCAGCAGATCGGAGGCGAAGCGCGGCGCAGTGATGCGCAGGTTTCCGGCCGGCTTGCCGCGCGTATCGCGGACGGCCTCCAAGGCAATATCGATCTCCTCGAGTGCGGGACGAAGTCTTTCGAGAAGCAGGCGGCCCTCCTCCGTTGGCGCCACGCTGCGGGTAGTGCGCGCCAGCAGCCGCACCCCCAGACTTTCTTCGAGGCTGGAGATCGCATGGCTGACAGCCGAGGGTGCGACGAGGAGTTCCTTCGCCGCGGCCCGGAAGCTGCGATGCTCCGAGACGGCGGCGAGAACGGCGAGTTGTGAGAGCTGTGTTCTGTTCATTGATCGAAATGATAGAACAACCTGTTAGAAACTGCATGTATTTTCTGATTGATGCCGCAGCGATATGGTCTGCCGGTACCGCAACGATCCCAGAACAGGATGATTTCAGGCCGGTCGGCCCAAAATCTGAATCCTGTTCTGAATTAAATAGTTAGAGCATGATGTCGTCCGAAAACCGCTCACACTTTTCGGCATCATGCTCTGGCGGTTCAAAACAGCTCAAAAAGGAGCGCATCATGAAAACCCGGAAACTCGGAAACGATCTGACCGTCTCAGCCGTCGGTCTTGGCTGCATGGGCATGAGCTTTGCCTATGGCGCCAGCGACGATGCGGAATCGATCAAGACACTGCATCGCGCCATCGATCTCGGCGTGACCTTCTTCGACACCGCCGAAGTCTATGGTCCCTTTACCAACGAGGTTCTGCTTGGCAGAGCGTTGAAGCCGTTCCGCGACCGCGTGGTGATCGCCACCAAATTCGGCTTCAAGATCGACGCCAGCAAGCCGGGTATTGCCGCCATCGCCGGCGTCGACAGCCGCCCCGAGCACGTGCGGGTGGTGGCCGAGGCCTCGCTGAAACGCCTCGGCATCGAGACCATCGACCTCTTCTACCAGCACCGGGTCGATCCCAACGTGCCGATCGAAGAGACGGTCGGCGTCATGGCAGAGCTGGTGAAGGAAGGGAAAGTCCGCGCGCTCGGGCTTTCGGAAGCCGGCAGCGCCACCATTCGCCGCGCGCATGCGGTCCATCCGATCGCAGCCCTCCAGAGCGAATATTCGCTCTGGACGCGCGATCCCGAAGAGGAGGTGCTTGCGACATGCCGCGAACTCGGCATCGGCTTCGTGCCCTACAGCCCGCTGGGGCGCGGCTTCCTGACCGGGGCGATCCGCAAGGCGGAGGATCTCGACGCGGACGATTTCCGCCGGCAGGTGCCGCGTTTCCAGGCGGAAAATTTCGACGCCAATGCCGCTCTCGTCGCGACGCTCGAGCGGCTTGCCGACGAGAAGGGCGTGACGGCGGCACAGCTGGCGCTGGCCTGGGTGTTGAACCAGGGCGACGACATCGTGCCGATCCCCGGCGCCCGCAAGCTTCATCATCTCGAACAGAACGCCGCGGCCGCCGATATCGTGCTGAGCCCGGCGGAACTTGCGAGGCTTGAAGAGGTCATCCCAGCCGGGCAGGTTGCCGGCAAGCGCTATTCGGACGCCTCGCTTGCCATGACGAACATCTGAACCTGAAAAGCCCGGTCGGCCACAACCGGCCGGGCTTGCCTTCGGGGCTGGCGAAACTATCTAACGCCATCTCGAAGAACGGGATGAAAATATGTCGGACAGGCAGGCAGTCGAACAGACGGTTCATCTCTATGTCGAAGGCATGGCCTTCGCCAATGAGGCAGCCTTGAAAAAGGCCTTTCACCCGAAAAGCTCGATCATCGGCCATTACGAAAATGCCGTCGAATGGCTGACGCGGGACGAATTCATCGCCGCGATCCTGGCGGAGGAGCCGGCGCCGCCCGGCACGCAGCCCTACATGGATATCCAGAGCGTCGACGTCGAGGGCGATGCGGCAAGCGTCAAGGTCACCGACGATTTCGCCGGAATGCGCTTTACCGATTATCTCTCGTTGCTGAAGATCGACGGCCGCTGGACGATCGTCAGCAAACTCTTCCATCTGCATCTGTGAAAAGACCGGCCACTATTGGCGACCGGTCCATTATTTGACGACGTTGGGTGAAGCTCAGCTTCTGAGGACACCGCCGGTGAATTTCGTGACGCTGGCGACGATCTTCTGCGTCAGCGCCTCGAAATCTTCGTCCGTCAGCGTGCGTTCGACCGGCTGGATCTGCACCTCGATCGCCACCGACTTCTTGCCGTCGCCAACCGATGCGCCCTCGAAAATGTCGAAGACATTGACGCCGGTCACCAGCTTGCGGTCGGCGCCTGTTGCGGCCTTGACGATGGCGCCGGCTTCCACCGTCTTGTCGACGACGAAGGCGAAGTCACGCCGTACCACCTGGAAAGGCGACAGTTCGAGCGCCGGCTTGGTGCGCGTCGCCTTGCGCTTGGCGTCCGGCATGGCGTCGACATAGACCTCGAAGCCGCAGAGCGCGCCGGAGACATCAAGCGCTTCCAGCGTCAGCGGATGGAATTCGCCGAAATAGCCGAGCACGACCTTCGGCCCGATCTTGATCGTGCCGGAGCGGCCGGGATGATACCATTCCGGCCCGCCCTGCTCGATCTGGATATTGCCCATCGGCAGGCCGCAGGCTTCGATGACGGCGAGCGCGTCGGCCTTGGCGTCGAAGACATCGACCGGCTTGCCGCCGCCCTTGGCGACGTTCGACCAGGCGCGACCGGCGCCGGCAAGCGAGGCCGTGCCGCGGCGAATGCCGCCGGCAACGCGGCGCTGACCGTCCGGCCGATCGTTCTCATAGGTGCCGGAGACCTCGAAGAGGGCGACGTCGGCGTAACCCTTGTCGGCATTGCGCTGGGCGGCTGACAGCAGGCCCGGCAGCAGCGAGGGGCGCATATCCGACATTTCGGCGGCGATCGGGTTGGCAAGCTTGAGGGCGGGCGAGCCGCCGCCGAACAGCTTTGCCTGGTCTTCCGGAATGAAGGACCAGGTGACGGCTTCGAGCATGCCGCGCGCGGCCAGCGCCCGCTTGGCAAGGCGGGTGCGGATCTGCAGCGTCGTCAGGATCTTGCCGTTGACGGCCGCGTGACTTTCGAGCGGCGCCGGCTTGATATTGTCGACGCCGTGGATGCGCATGACCTCTTCCACGAGATCGGCCTTGCCGTCGACATCGGGACGCCAGGAGGGAACGGCGACGGAGACCCGCTCGCCGGAACCGGAGACCGTGAAGCCAAGGCGCGTCAGAATCGTGTTGCTTTCCGCATTCGAGACGTCGAGGCCCGTCAGGCGCTTGACCTCCGAATAGGGGAAATCGACGATCTTCTGTTCATGACCCTGGTAGCCAACGATCTCGGCCTTGGCGGGTTTGCCGCCGCAAAGTTCCAGCACCAGTTCCGTCGTGCGTTCGAGACCGGGGACCATATATTCCGGATCGACGCCGCGTTCGAAGCGGTAGCGGGCATCGGTGATGATGCCGAGGCTGCGGCCTGATTTGGCGATGTTCATCGGGTCCCAGAGGGCGGATTCGATCAACACGTCGACGGTGTTCTCGTCGCAGCCGGAATGTTCGCCGCCCATGATGCCACCGATCGATTCGATGCCATCCTCATCGGAGATGACGACGTTGTTCGGCGAGAGTTTGTATTCGCGCTGGTCGAGCGCCAGAACCGTCTCGCCTTCGGCGGCACGGCGGACGGTCAGGTTGCCCTTAATCTTGGCGGCATCGAAGACGTGGATCGGCCGCCCCTGATCGAAGGTCATATAATTGGTGACGTCAACAAGCGCGTTGATGGGGCGCAGGCCGATGGCGATCAGCCGCTGCTGCATCCAGCGCGGGCTCGGGCCGTTCTTGACGCCGCGCACGAGGCGGAGCGCAAAACCCGGGCAAAGCTTCGGGTCGTCGAGATCGAGCGTCAGCTTCACCGACGTCTCGCCTTCGACAGCGAAGGACGGTGCGGGYCGCGTCTTCAGCGTACCGAGACCGGAAGCGGCGAGATCACGGGCGATGCCGTGGATGCTGGTGCAATCCGGCCGGTTGGGCGTCAGGTTAATCTCGACGAGGGGATCGTCGAGATGAGCATAGGCGGCATAACTCTGGCCGACCGGCGCATCTTCGGGCAGATCGATGATGCCGTCGTGACTGTCGGAAATCTGCAACTCCTTTTCGGAGCACATCATGCCATGGCTTTCGACACCGCGGATATTGCCGACAGCGAGCGTCACGTCGATACCGGGAACATAGGTTCCGGGCGCTGCAAAGGCGCCGACAAGACCGGCGCGCGCATTCGGGGCGCCGCAGACGACCTGGACCGGCGCGCCGGTACCAGTATCGACCATCAGCACCTTCAGCCGATCGGCCTGGGGATGTTTTTCCGCCGAGACGACCCTGGCGATGACGAAGGGCTTGAATGCCGCCTTGTCGTCGACATCCTCGACCTCCAGTCCGATCTCGGTGAGGCGCGTGCAGATTTCATCGAGGCCGGCATCCGTTTCCAGATGCTCTTTCAGCCAGGAGAGCGTGAATTTCATCGTCCCAATTCTCCGTTCAAGCGCTGAGGCCGCCGAACAGCGTCGGCATGTCGAGCGGGCGGAAGCCGTAATGCGTCATCCAGCGGACGTCGGCGTTGAAGAAGTCGCGCAGATCGGGCATGCCGTATTTCAGCATGGCGATGCGGTCGAGGCCCATGCCCCAGGCAAAACCCTGATATTCGTCCGGATCGAGCCCGCCGTAACGCAGCACGTTCGGGTGGACCATGCCGCAGCCGAGGATTTCCATCCAGTCGGTACCCTCGCCGAACTTGACGATCGGGCCGGAGCGGTCGCACTGGATATCGACCTCGAAAGAGGGCTCGGTGAAGGGGAAGAAGGACGGGCGAAAACGCATCGTCACGCTGTCGACCTCGAAGAAGGTCTTGCAGAATTCTTCCAGCACCCAGCGGAGGTTGGCGACATTGGCCTTCTTGTCGACGACCAGGCCTTCGACCTGATGGAACATCGGCGAATGCGTAGCGTCCGAGTCCTGGCGGTAGGTCTTGCCGGGAATGATGATGCGGATCGGCGGTGTCTGCGCCTCCATGGTGCGCACCTGCACCGGCGAGGTATGGGTGCGCAACACCTTGCGCTCGCCATTCTCATCCGGGTTGAAGAAGAAGGTGTCGTGCATCTCGCGGGCCGGATGGCCCTCGGGGAAATTCAGCGCGGTGAAATTGTAATAATCGGTCTCGATGTCGGGACCTTCGGCGATCGAGAAGCCCATGTCGGCGAAGATCGCGGTGATCTCGTCGACGATCTGGCTGATCGGATGGATGCGGCCGCGTTCGGCCGGCGAAGAGCGCACCGGCAGGCTGACGTCGACCGTCTCGGCCTTCAGCCGCGCATCGATCGCCGCTTGCCGCAGCGTCGCCTTGCGGGCGCCAAGCGCCTCGGTCACTGCGTTCTTCAGAACGTTGATCGCAGCGCCCTTGCTCTGGCGCTCTTCTGGCGTCATGGCGCCGAGCGTCTTCAACAGTTCGGAGACGGAGCCCTTCTTGCCGAGGGCGGAAACGCGCACGGCTTCCAGGGCCGTTTCGTCATCGGCGGCGGCGATTTCGGCGAGCAGCGATGTGTTGAGCTGGTCGATATCTGACATTGTCACTTCTTTCCGTCCAGTATCAGGCGGGCGATCGGGAGGCAGGCGGCGCCGGCCGGCGCCAGGAATATAAAGTAAGAAAAACCCGCGCTAGCCCAAACCAGCGCGGGTTTCCCAAAATCATAAATTCAAAAGCTTGGGAAGCGCTGGTTACTTGACCGCGCCTTCAAACTCGTTCGCCGTGCCGGCTTCCTTGAGGTATTCAAGAGCCTTCTTGGCAGCGCTGACCAGCGCGCCGAATGCTTCCGGCTCGTGGATCGCCATGTCGGAGAGAACCTTGCGGTCGACTTCGATGCCAGCCTTGTTCAGGCCGTCGATGAAGCGGCCGTAGGTCAGGCCGAATTCACGCACAGCGGCGTTGATGCGCTGGATCCAAAGCGCACGGAAGTTGCGCTTGTTGACCTTGCGGTCGCGGTAGGCGTACTGCTTCGAACGATCGACAGCAGCCTTGGCGGTACGGATGGTGTTCTTGCGGCGGCCGTAAAAGCCCTTTGCTGCCTTCAGAACCTTCTTGTGCTTGGCATGAGAGGTGACGCCTCTTTTTACACGTGCCATATCATGAGCTCCTTAAATCTAGCGTTCGCGGACGAGTCTCAGAGACCGTTCGGCAGGTAATTCTTGATAACCTTGCGGCCATCCGGTTCTGCGAGAACCATGGTGCCACGTGCATCGCGAATGAACTTGTTGGTACGCTTGATCATGCCATGGCGCTTGCCAGCAGCGGCAGCCTTGACCTTGCCGGTTGCGGTGATCTTGAACCGCTTCTTGGCAGAGGACTTCGTCTTCATCTTGGGCATTTTGCTACTCCTTCTGTCCTCCCTGCGCGCTTTATCAAAAAAGCCCTCCTGCGAAGTCCGGTTCTCCGGCCGTCGCAACAAGGTGYGGGAGCGTTTGTTGTTGATCTGCGGCATCGGCGACGAACCGTTCCGCAAGCATTCGAAACTGCCACGGCATGCCCTGCCGGTCAGTTCGGACGCGCGCTTATAACCGCAGCGTCATGAAAGTGCAACGGGGCGGCGGAGGAATCTTCGCTCACCCGAAAACACAATGGCGCAAAGCAGAATGGCAGAAAGCACAAAAGCCGCCCTTGCGGACGGCCTTGGGCGAAAAACTGCCTGGCGCTTACTTCGGCGCCAGCACCATCATCATCTGGCGGCCTTCGAGCTTCGGTTCGGCTTCGACCTTGGCGAACTCGATCGTATCAGCCTTGACCTGCTGCAGAAGCTTCATGCCGAGTTCCTGGTGGGCCATTTCACGGCCGCGGAACTTCAGCGTCACCTTGACCTTGTCGCCTTCGTCGAAGAAGCGACCCATCGCCTTCATCTTCACCTCATAATCATGGGTGTCGATGTTCGGGCGCATCTTGATTTCTTTGACTTCGACGATCTTCTGCTTCTTGCGCGCCTCGGCAGCCTTCTTCTGGTTAGCATATTTCAGCTTGCCCAGATCGAGGATCTTGCACACCGGCGGTTCGACATTGGGGGAAATTTCGACGAGATCGAGGCCGGCTTCTTCCGCCATTCTCAAGGCCTGGTCGGTAGGCACGACGCCCATATTCTCTCCGTCAGCCCCGATCAGCTGAACTTTGGGAATGCGGATTTCACGGTTCGAGCGCGGTCCGTCCTTCACGGGCGCGTCGGTTTTAAAAGGTCTGCGAATGGTCGTATTCTCCTCGCGTTGTTTCGGAACGTTGCAGCATCGCGCTCCCAATCAGGGGTGCACAAACGTGTCGCGTCATCGCTGCAACGGAGTCAATATCATCCTTTAGCGGAAAAATCACCCGCTGTCAGCCTGCCAAGAATCTGTTTTATAGGCCAAAACAACAGGAGTTTCGCCGATGTCCGATCAGTTGTCCAATGCCCAGCCGCAGTTTCTGACGGTCGGCGAGGGTGAGGCGGCGCGTGAGATCGCCATGCTCGTCCGCCCGGCGCAGGCCGGCAATGGTGCACCGGCACTCGTCTGGCTGTCCGGCTACCGCTCCGACATGAGCGGCACCAAGGCGGTGGAACTCGACGGGCTGGCGGCGGAACTTGGCGCCGCCTGCATCCGCCTCGATTATTCCGGCCACGGACTTTCCGGCGGCAGCTTCGGCGACGGCACGATCTCGCGCTGGCTGGAGGAGGCGCTTGCCGTCATCCGCCATGTCGCGCCCGATCGGATAATCCTCGTCGGCTCGTCGATGGGCGGCTGGATCGCGCTCAGGCTGGCGCAGGAACTTGCGCGGCAGGGCGGCCCAAAGCTCGAAGGCCCAAAACTCGAAGGCATGGTGCTGATCGCGCCCGCACCCGATTTCACCTCGGAGCTGATCGAGCCGAACCTGAAGGCCAAGGAGCGCAAGTCGCTTGCCGAGCGCGGCTATTTCGAAGAGCGCTCGCAATACAGTCCGGAACCGAACATCTATACGCGGGCGCTGATCGAGGACGGCCGCGAGAACCGGGTGCTCGACGGCATCATCGAAACGGGCTGCCCGGTGCATATCCTCCAGGGCATGAAAGACGCTGATGTGCCGCATGCACATGCGATGAAACTGGTCGAACATCTTCCCGCCGACGACGTGGTGCTGACCTTCATCCGCGACGGCGACCATCGCCTTTCCCGCCCCGGCGACATCGCGCTGCTCGTGAGCGCCGTCAAAGGCATCATCCGTTCATCAACAATTAGGCAGATGCCCGCTTGAATGGCATCGGCGGATAAATTCGCCTGATACAGGTCCCCAAGCCGTTGCATTTTAACCATGTCGGCGAGTCGCAAGGTCCTACCAAGAAGTAACGATTGACTCTTTCCGGCCCTCTCCATTAACACTTTGTTAATAAATAAGGGGCGATGCAAGGAAAGAGCGGGCGTGCGGATCAAGGGTATCTTTGTGGCCATGATGGCCGTGTTTGCGATGGCAACGGCCGCCATACCGGCCCCAAGCAGAAATGCTTCAATGGTAACGGGCAATGCCACCTCACAGCCGATCGGCCACTACGATTTCTGTCAGATCCACCGCAATGAATGTGGCGCAAACCGCAACGCAGGCCCGGTCGCCATGAACCCGGGGAAGTGGTCGCTCGTCCGTTTGGTCAACGCCACGGTCAATCGCACCATCACGCCGATGACCGACAAGGAAATCTACGGCAAGGATGAGGTCTGGGCCTATCCGACCACCGCCGGCGACTGTGAGGATTTCGCTCTGCTGAAGCGCCGCATGCTGATCCAGCGCGGCTTTTCGGCGGCCGATCTGCTGATGACCGTCGTGCGCAAGCCGGATGGCGAAGGCCATGCGGTGCTGACGCTGCGCACTGCCGAGGGCGATTTCGTGCTCGACAACCTCGCCTCCGACGTCAAGCCGTGGTTTGCGACGCCCTATTCCTTCGTCAAGCGCCAGTCGAGCTACAATGCCGGCCGCTGGGTCACCATCGAGAACGGCCGCGACGTCCTGGTCGGCGCTCTGCGGTAAGGCTTGCAATAGAGAATGTGGAAAGGCCGGCGATTTGCCGGCCTTTTTGTTTTGTGGGTTTCGGATGCCGCACCGTCTCCCGGCCCTTCGCTTTAGGCTCAGGGCGTTCGTTGCTGCGGATTTACTGGATCGATTGCTCGGGCTATGCCCGACCGCAACTCACCCATTCCCGATCAGGATACCCGCACCGAGCACCAGGCTACCGCCGAGCACCACCTGGAAGGCKGCGCGCAGGAAGGGGGTTTCCATGTAGCGATTCTGGATGAAGGCGATGGCCCAGAGCTCGAAGAAGACAACGACGGCAGCGGTGATCGTCGCCGTCCAGAAATGCGGGATCAGATAGGGCAGTGCGTGGCCGAGACCGCCGAGCGCCGTCATGATGCCGCAGGCAAGGCCGCGCTTGACCGGCGAGCCTCTGCCGGAGATCTTGCCGTCGTCATGGGCGGCTTCGGTGAAGCCCATCGAAATGCCGGCGCCGACGGAGGCCGAAAGGCCGACGAGGAAGGTCTGCCAGGTATCCTGCGTCGCGAAGGCGGCAGCGAAGATCGGCGCCAGCGTCGAGACCGAGCCGTCCATCAGCCCGGCAAGRCCCGGCTGCACATAGGTCAGCACGAACTGCCGGCGCACCGTCTCGTCCTCGTCGTGCTTGACGTCTTCGGGCGTATGTTTGTCGCCCAGCATGCGGGCAATATCTTCATGCCCCTGTTCGGCGAGGGCGAGATCACCGAGAAGCTGGCGCGTCGAGGCGTCCGAGGTCCGCTTTGCCGCCTCGACATAGAAGCGATAGGCCTGCTCCTCCATCGCCTCGGATTCCCTGCGCATCGCATCCAGCGAAAGGTTTGCCCTGAGCCAGTCCGGCTTGCGCTCGTAGAAGCCCTCCACATGCTCGCGCCGGATCAACGGAATGCGCTCACCGAAACGCTGGCGATGGATCTCGATCAACGACTTGCGATGCGTATCCTCGACATCGGCCATGTCCTCGAAGACCTTGGCCGAGGCCGGAAATTCGCGGCGCAGTCTGTCGGCATAGGCAAGATAGATGCGGGCATCGTCTTCCTCGGAGGCGATCCCAAGGGCAAGGATCTCCTGCTCGGACAGCGACTCGAAAGATCGTTTCGAGGATCTGAAAAACCGCGCCAGCATGATCTTCTCCAATTTTTAGAATTATTCTAAATCTAAAGAACGCGGCGATGGCGGTCAAGTGCGTGAGGCAATTCAAAGTGCTACAGCGCTGACAGATTGCCGCAAGCGGCACGGACGACTTTGGTGCGCTGGCATAAACACCTATATGAAAGGGCGCCGCATCACGCGGCGCCTGGGTTTTGGAATGGACAATGACATTCAGGGCCGCCCTGCTCATATCGCGGCGATCCGCGAAAGGGCGGAGGCCGAGATGCGGGACATGGGCGTCGACGCGGCCTTCATCGACAGGCTGGTCGAGACCTTTTACGGGCGCGTGTTAACGCATCCCGATCTCGGCCCGGTGTTCGACGCCAAGCTGGCCGGCCGCTGGCCGGAGCATATGGCGAAAATGAAGGGCTTCTGGTCGGCTGTCGCCTTCCGCAGCGGCGCCTATGGCGGCAAGCCGGCGCAGGCGCATACTCATGTGGCAAACCTGACACCGGATCTCTTTCCGAAGTGGCTGTCGTTGTTTGCCGCAACACTCGACGACATCGCCCCGTCGCTGGAGGCCAAGGCCTGGTTCATGGCGACGGCGGAACGGATCGCCAAGAGCCTGGTGCTGTCGCTGTTCTACAATCCGGCTCTCGACGATCCCAAGCGCAAACCCGCCTGATCCAAATTAACGAAATAGCGCAGGCATTCAGCTCTAAGTCTTCGCCGCCGAGGCGGTGGCGCCGGCGCTGGCCGCCACCACGAGCGCCGTACCCAGTATCTGCAGCGCGGTCATCGGCTGGGCCAGGATCAGAAAGCCGGCGAGCGCGCCGATCGCCGGTTCGAGGCTCATCAGGATGCCGAAGGATGCCGACGGCATGCGCCGCAGCGCCACCATTTCCAGCGCATAGGGCAACAGCGGCACGAGGATGGCAAGGCCGAGAACCTCGACCAGTCCCTTCAGCGTGAAGGCGCCCCCTGTCTCGGCAAGGCCGAAGGGGGTTGCGACGAGGCCGGCAACGATCAGCGACATCGAGAGGCCTTCCAGACCCTTGAAGGCAGCGCCGACTTTCTTCGTCAGTAGGATATAGACCGCCCATCCCACAGCCGAGCCGAGAGCGAAGAGGACGCCCGGGAGATTGCCGACCCAGCCTTCGCCGTCATGGGCGAGGAAGAGAATGCCGGCCGCAGCGATCAACGGCCAGGCGAGCCGCCAGGTCAGGCCATAGCCGAAGACGGCGACCGAGAGCGGCCCGAGGAAATCGATGGCGATCGCCAGGCCGAGCGGCAGCCGCTGGATCGCCGCGAAGAAGCAGAGCGTCATGGCGGCCGTCGTCGTGCCAAGCAGCAATGTCGCCCGCCACTGGGCGCCGCTATAACGCAGCACCGAAGGCCTGACGACGACGGCAAGGATGATCGCCGCAAAAGCAAGCCGCAGCCAGGTGGCGCCGGCAACGCCATAGGTCGCAATGGCTGGCGAAGACAGTGCTGCGCCGAACTGGATCGAAGACATCGACATCAGGCACATCGCGACACCGGCCGCCAAGCCGCCCGAAGTCGGGGATACGCCCGGCTGCGCAATCAAGGCTGCGCCGTCCGTCCCCGTCTCGATATTCTTGATGTCCATGTGGCCCCCGATCCTGGCGCGGTTCTAGGCCGAAGACGGGTGAGAACCAAATTCAAACTTTTCATGCCGGGATCAAGAGCGCTGATGCTGAGGCGCCAAAGATCGGCCAGCAAGGATGACCTCTTCGGCGTCTTCAAAGCTCATGTCGAAGACCTTCCTGCCGATGTCGAAGCTGAAGCCGTTGCGGGCGAAAGCCGAAAGCTCTTTCGCCTTTCGCTTTTCATCGAGCTCGACCCGGCGGAAGGGGCCGAAGGCGCGTTTGCGGGCAAAGATCGCTGCGGCATAGAGATCGTCAGCCTCCTCAAGTGCCACTTCGACCTTGTCGCTGGAGACGCCCTTGGCAGCAAGCTTCTGGGCGATCGCGCGCTTCGATTTACCGCCGCGCACGGCCGAGCGCGTGCTGATCTCCGCATAGGCGCTATCGTCGAGCACCTTATTGTCATAGGCAAATTTGACGGCGAAATCGGCAACGGCCTTGAGTTGCGCCGCGCTGATATCCTCGAATTTCTCCTTCGCCTTGCGGGCAATGGCGTCAAACAGCTGCTTTTCCGTCATCATCCGCCGCTCGAGGCGATAGACGGTGGAGTTGCGCGCCCAGCTCAGCATGCGGGGTGTCGGGATATCGGATGAAACGGTCTCGTCGGTCATCGGCAGAGATCAAGCTTCCAGGCCCTTGAGGACATTGGCGACGTTGAGGCCGATCTCCGGCACACCGTAGCCGCCCTCCATGCAGGCGAGCACCGGCAGGCCGGCGGCTGATATCATCGCGCCCATGCGGGTGAAATCGTCGGAGGTGAGGCTGAAGAAGGAGATCGGATCGCGCTCGAAAGTGTCGACGCCGAGTGCCACGACGATCGCCTCGGCGCCGAAGGTCTTGATGCGGGTGAGCGCATCGGCAAGGGCCGAAGACCAGACATCCCAAGGCGTGCCCGGGAGCATCGGATAGTTGCGGTTGCTACCTTCGCCCTCCCCCTCGCCTTCCTCGTCGGCATGGCCGAGGAAATAGGGAAAGGCATGCATGGGATCGCCATGCAGCGAGGCGGTGAAGACATCGCCTCTGTGATAGAAAAGATCCTGCGTGCCGTTGCCGTGGTGGAAATCGACATCCAGCACCGCGACTTTCCTCGCACCATGGTCGAGCAGCCGCTGCGCCGCGACACCTGAATTGTTGATGAAGCAATAACCGCCGAAGAGATCGATGCCGGCATGGTGGCCGGGCGGGCGGCAGAGCGCGAAGGCGAAACGATTGCCGGCATTCAGCCAATCGGCGCCTGTGATCGCGCAGCGCATGGAGGCGATCGCCGCCTCGTAGGAGCCCTTGGTGATCGAGGTATCGGCGGCATTGGCGTAATGGCCGATCGCGCCGACGATATTGTTGGGCACGCGCTGGCTGGTACGGCGAACGGCGAAGGAATTGGCGATCGCCTCGCCGGTGAAACCGGCCGCCACCCAGCGGTCCCAGACGGTGGCAAGAAAATCCAGATAGGCGGGATCATGCACCTCTAGCGCCGTTTCCAATCCATGCGCATCAGGCGCCACCACGTCGGTAAAGCCCACCTCCTTGACCGCCGCCAGGATCCATTCGGCGCGAAACGGCGCCTCGAAGGGCGTCACCAGTTGGCCGGCATGCAGCTCGGTCCTGGCATCGCGCAGCTTGTGGTCTTCGGAATAGATGACGCGCATTTCAGATCCTGCCCTTGATTGACGATGGAGATTTACACGGCTCGGCCGCGACAAAAAAGTGGCGCGCCGTCTTGAACGTCCAGGCGGATGACGCCACCTTCGCCGGTGTTTTGAGAACGAGGAAATATTCTGCATGAAAGTGCTGATGGTCGATGTCGACGGCGTACTCATTCATGGTCGCCCCGCCGACGGCCTGCCTCACTTCACCTATCTGGAACGCGACCTCGGCCTGCGGGTCGACCTGCTGCAGCAGGAATTCTTCCAGACCCACTGGCGCGATATCATCATCGGCCGCGAGGCGCTGGAGCCGAGGCTCGCCGGCGTTCTCGCAAAGATTGCGCCCCACCTCAGCGCCGAAACACTGATCGACTACTGGTTCGAAAACGATTCCCGTCTCGACCGCAATCTGCTCGAAGAACTCGCTGCTCTCAGGCAAAGCGGCATCACTCTCTTGCTGGCGACCAACCAGGAGCATAGGCGGGCACGCTACCTGATGGAGCAGATCGGCCTTAGCGCACATTTCGACGACATCATCTATTCCGCAGCACTCGGACACAACAAGCCTTCTCCCGATTTCTTCCGGCTGGCGACCGAGCGGGCCGGCGTGCTGCCCGGCGACATCGCCTTCATCGACGATATGGCCGAAAACATCGAAGCGGCGCGACAGTTCGGCTGGAATGCGGCGCAATGGACGGCGGGCACGACGCTTGGCGGCGCGCTTCCGGTCTTCGCCAGGCCGGCATGAGCGGGGCCGGCGCAATCAGGTAAGCCGCTTGTAGAACAGGGTGGTGGCGCAGAAGCCGCCTTCCGGCCACAGCGCGTAATCGGGGATGACACCGACACGCTGCCAGCCCAGGCGCGGATAGATCGCCTCGGCATCGCTGCCGGTTGCCGTGTCGAGCACGAGCAGGGTCTTGCCGCGGCTTGCCGCCTCACGCTCGGCGGCATCCATCAGCAGCCGGGCGAGCCCCTTGCCGCGGGCGGAGCGATGCACCAGCAGCTTCTTCAGGTCGCCGCGATGCGGCTGGTTCGGCATCTGCGCGGCACCCACCTGCACGGTACCGACGATCCTGCCGTCGAGTTCGGCAACCAGCAGCAGATTGCCGCCGGTGGCAACGGCATCGGCGACATCACGCCAATAGGGCTCGGCATCCTCAGGGCCATAGGGCTGCATGAAGCCGACGGAGGCGCCGCCCGCGACACAATCGACAAGCACCTGCGAAAGGGCCGGAACGGCGGCGCGGGCCTCCTCGGCGGAAAGGGTACGAATAGCAGGCATGCTGTTCTCCTGAAATGAATACTGTTATCGGCCGCCGCGATCGAGCACGACGCAATAGCGTGCCGGCATATTGCCGGGATTGTGGAAGACGTGGCCCTCGCCGACCGGCATGAAGAGGCAATCGCCCGGCCGCAGCCGGTAGACCATCTCAGCCGCGGTCATCTCCAGCTCGCCGTCGAACAGCCAGATATGCTGCGTCATGCCATGGGCGCTCGCATGCGGGGGGAAGCTGACGCGGGCGCCGGCCGGGAATTCAACCTCGACGATATCGACATCGGAAGCCGTGCCCGGGGGTGAAACAGACCGTCTGATATAACCGGTCTCCGGATCGCGCCAGACCTGTTGCTCCTGCCTCCGGGCGAGCGGCGAAGCCTGCCCCTCTTCCGCAAAGAAGGCCGACAGCGACAGGCCGAGCGCGGCGCAGATCCTTGCCAGCAGCGAGGCGGTCGGGCTCGCCTCCGCCCGCTCGATGCGCGAGATCATCGCCCGGCTGACGCCGGAGGCCGCAGCAAGATCATCGAGCGTCAGAGCCTTTTCCTGCCGTAGCGTGCGGATGCGGATGCCGATCGCCTGTTCCAGTTCCGGTTCCATTTTTCAGTCCCGTGATTCCACTATAAGAGAAATACATTATCTGATGATGGAATCAAGTGTCTACGAAAAGCGGCCAAAACGCGGCTTGCTTTCGCCGCTGCGCCGTCCATATATGGCGGCGTAATCCGAGGAGAGAGTGATGGACGGCAGCATGCAGAGCACGGAAACGACGGAAAGCTTCACGGCTGCCGCCTGGGACAGGATCGCGCCGATCATGGCTGAAATCGAGGCGTTGCCGCTGCTGCAGCGCCTTTCGGACGGCACGCTGCCGCCGGAGGTTTTCCGGCACTACATCCTGCAGGATGCGCTCTACCTCAAGCATTATGCGCGATGCCTGGCGATCGTCGCGGCCAAAGCGCCCGACAATGCGCAGGTCCTGCGCTTCCTCGGTTCGGCGCAGAAGGCGATCACCGTCGAGCAGGGCCTGCATGCCGGCTTCCTCACCCAATTCGGCATCACCTCCGCCGATGTTACATCAGCCGAGCCCTCGCCGGCCGGCTTTGCCTATACGAACTTCCTGCTTGCCACCGCCTATCACAGCTCCTACGCGGTGGCGCTGTCCTCCATCCTTCCCTGCTTCTGGATCTACTGGCACGTCGGCGAAGCGATCAAGAGCCGGCCTGTTATCGAAGGCAATGCCTTCCAAGCCTGGATCAACACCTATGGCGATCCGCAATTTGCCGCCGGTGCCCGCGAAGTCATCGCGCTGACCGACATCGCCGCCCGCGCCGCATCGCCGGTGGAGCGGGCGCAAATGACCGATGTCTTCGTGCGCGCCTCGCAATATGAATGGATGTTCTGGGATTCGGCCTGGCGGCTGGAGACCTGGCCGGTCTGATAGGCGCCCCGACACAGGACGAAATAGCGTAAACAGCGGGATAATTACCGCTTTGCGGCAGGGGGCGGCGCTGCTATATGGCGCGCATGAGCACCAATTCCACCACTCCGCTGTCCCATATCCGCAACTTTTCGATCGTGGCCCATATCGACCACGGCAAGTCGACGCTGGCCGACCGCCTGATCCAGACGACGGGCGGCCTTGCCGAGCGCGAAATGTCCGAGCAGGTGCTCGACAATATGGATATCGAGCGCGAGCGCGGCATCACCATCAAGGCACAGACCGTGCGCCTGCATTACCAGGCGAATAACGGCGAGAAATACATTCTCAACCTGATCGACACGCCCGGCCACGTCGACTTCGCCTATGAAGTCTCGCGGTCGCTGTCGGCCTGTGAAGGTTCGCTGCTTGTCGTCGACGCCAGCCAGGGCGTCGAAGCGCAGACGCTCGCCAACGTCTACCAGGCGATCGACAACAACCACGAGATCGTCACCGTCCTCAACAAGATCGACCTGCCGGCCGCCGAACCAGACCGCATCAAGGAACAGATCGAGGAAGTGATCGGCATCGACGCTTCGGAGGCTGTGC
Organism: Rhizobium sp. P1_E1; assembly: GCF_056406015.1. Classification (NCBI taxonomy): domain Bacteria; kingdom Pseudomonadati; phylum Pseudomonadota; class Alphaproteobacteria; order Hyphomicrobiales; family Rhizobiaceae; genus Rhizobium; species Rhizobium sp. P1_E1. The sequence continues at coordinate 183,149 of NZ_JBFUAY010000001.1, forward strand.
TGATTTCGGCAAAGACCGGCCTTGGCATTCCCGATGTGCTGGAAGCGATCGTCCACAAGCTGCCGGCGCCGAAGAGCCCCGGCGGCGAAAAGGCGCCGCTGAAGGCGCTGCTTGTCGACAGCTGGTACGACGCCTATCTCGGCGTCATGGTTCTGGTCCGCGTCATCGACGGCGTGTTGACCAAGGGCCAGACGGTGCGGATGATGGGCACCGATGCGAAATACCAGGTGGAGCGCGTCGGCGTGCTGACGCCGAAGATGGTCAATATCGACCGCCTCGGCCCCGGCGAGATCGGCTTCATCACCGCCTCGATCAAGGAAGTGGCCGATACCCGCGTCGGCGACACGATTACCGAGGACAAGCGGCCGACGGCCCAGGCGCTGCCGGGCTTCAAGCCGGCCCAGCCGGTGGTGTTCTGCGGCCTCTTCCCGGTCGATGCCGCCGACTTCGAGGATCTGCGCGCCGCCATGGGCAAGCTTCGCCTCAACGACGCCTCCTTCTCCTTCGAAATGGAATCGTCGGCGGCACTCGGCTTCGGTTTCCGCTGCGGCTTCCTCGGCCTGCTGCATCTCGAAATCATCCAGGAACGGCTGGAGCGCGAGTTCGACCTCGACCTCATCGCCACCGCACCCTCGGTCGTCTACAAGATGTACATGACCGACGGCACGGAGCGCGAGCTGCACAATCCGGCCGACATGCCAGATGTCGTCAAGATCTCGGAAATCCACGAGCCGTGGATCCGCGCGACTATCCTGACGCCCGACGATTATCTCGGCGGCATCCTGAAGCTCTGCCAGGACCGGCGCGGCATCCAGATCGAGCTCACCTATGTCGGCACGCGCGCGATGCTGACCTACGACCTGCCGCTCAACGAAGTCGTCTTCGATTTCTACGACCGGCTGAAGTCGATCTCGAAGGGTTATGCCTCCTTCGACTACACGCTGACCGACCACCGCGAGGGCAACCTCGTGAAGATGTCGATCCTCGTCAACGGCGAACCGGTCGACGCTCTGTCGATGATGGTGCACCGGACGGCCGCGGAAAAGCGCGGCCGCGACATGTGTGAGAAGCTCAAGGAGCTGATCCCGAAGCACATGTTCAAGATCCCGATCCAGGCGGCGATCGGCGGCAACGTCATTGCCCGCGAGACGATCTCGGCGCTGCGCAAGGACGTGACCGCGAAATGCTACGGCGGCGACGCCACCCGCAAGCGCAAGCTGCTCGACAAGCAGAAGGCCGGCAAGAAGCGCATGCGCCAGTTCGGCAAGGTGGAGATCCCCCAGGAAGCCTTCATCGCCGCGCTGAAGATGGGCGACGAATAACGCTTCTCAACGGTATTTTATGCGCATACACTGTGCGCATAAAATTGAGGAGATCGTTATGGCTCAGCGACCAAGAAAAGCAGCGAACCTGTCTCTTGATGAAGGTCTCGTTTCCCAGGCGCGCGAGCTCAAGATCAACATATCCCGGGCGGCGGAAGATGGTATCGCACAGGCCATAAAGGCGGAGCGCGAGCGGCTTTGGCGTATCGAGAACGCCGAGGCTATTGCCGCTTCCAATGCCTATGTCGAAAAGCACGGTCTGCCGTTTCAGAAATATCGACAGTTCTGATGGCTCGGTTTCATGTTTACAATCTTATGCATACCAACGCGCTTGCCCTCGATCTGCAGTCCGACTTGCTTGGTGAGCTGACAACGCGGACCATGGCGCCGATGCTTCCATTGGAAGCTCTTCCCAAAATCATGCGTCAGCTCAATCCACAATTCGTGATCAATGACCTGCCCTATGTGATGGCTACCCAATTCACCGGCGCAATTTCCGTAAAGGAGATTGGAGGCGTGGTGGCGGATCTTACCGCCGACAGTGATCGAATTATCGCCGCCGTCGATTTTCTCTTCCAGGGTTTCTGAGCCTCATCCCCTGCCCATATATTCCTTCACCAGCCCCTCATAGGCGTCCATTTCAGGCAGCGCCGCGTAGCTGTACACCGCCCCAGTCTCGGCGAATGACAGCTTCTCGCTTGTCCAGGTTTCGATGAAGGGCGTGAACCAGCTCGGATCGTCGAGCATGGTCGCGCGCAGATTGACGAACCAGTCCATGCCTTCCGGCCGGGTGAACATCCAGCTCATGCAATGCGGGCAGAAATAATGCTTCGTGACGCCATGCAGGCCGCCGATCACCGGCTCGCCTTGCGTCACCTCGAACCCTTCGCTTGGGATGGCCGCACTCAGCGAATAGGCGCTTGATGTCATCTTCTGGCACCCCGTGCAATGGCAGGCCATGGTGAGCAGCGGCGGAGCGCTGATCTTCAATCGCACCCGGCCGCAACGGCAGCCGCCCTCCATCGGTAAATTCAGTTCGCTCATGCTTTCCTCCCCTTTGCCCTCTCATCTAGCGGAATGATCGCCGCTGTCGAGATGGCGAGGGGCCATCATGGGATAGGAGCCGGCGTTAGCGGATGCGGGCTGGATTGCCGACTACGGTTGCGCCGGCCGGCACATCCCTGGTGACCACCGCACCGGCCCCGACGATCGCACCGTCGCCGATGGTGATGCCGCCGAGGATGATGGCGCTGCCACCGATCCAGACGTCGTTGCCGATGGTGACCGGCCGGGCGATCTCGATGCCCGTGCTGCGAAGCGCCGGCTCCTTGTGATGCTCGGCGCAATAGATCTGCACGCCGGGGCCGAACATGCTGCGATCACCGATCGTCACCCGGCCGGAATCGAGAATGGTGCAGCCGGCATTGAAATAGACGCGCTCGCCGAGAGTGATATTGATGCCGTAGGAGCAGTGAAACGGCGCCTCGATGAAGACATTGGGCGCGGCCTGCGCAAAGAGTGCCCTCAGGGCTGGCGCAACCGCGCCGCGCGCATCCGGCGGCAGCGAATTATGCGCGTGGACGGCCAAGCGCGCCTGCCGGCGCAAGAGATCGAGCTCGTCATCGAGGCAGCAATACCATTCGCCTGCCGCCATCTTTTCGCGTTCGCTGGCCGCCATCGCATCACCCCTCACGCCGAGGCCTGCGACAGCATTTCGACCTCTTCCCGTTCGATCAGGCTGACCCAGGCGCGCGCAATGGCAAGGCCCGCGGCATCGGCGGCTCCGCCATGCCTTACCGCCAGTTCGGCATGTTTCTCCAGCCAGCCCGGCGCAATACGCGCGATCGTGTCGGGAAATTCGGCCTTCCATTGCCCGACGACGTCCGAATTGGCCTCGAAATGGAACTGGGTGCCATAGACGGCGCGACCGATGCGGAAGGCCTGGTTCTCGGCGACGGGGCTCGAGGCGAGACGCACCGCGCCCTCAGGCAGGGAAAACGTGTCGGCATGCCATTCGAAGATGGTGAACTCGCCGCCAAGCGCCGACAGCAGCGGATCGGCCCGGCCATCGGCGGTGACGCCGATCCGGTGCCAGCCGAATTCGCGGGCGATCCCTAAGTGATTGTCGGCGCCATAAGCGCGGGCGAGAATCTGGCTGCCGAGGCAGATGCCGAGCACGGTCTTGCCGGCATCGCCGAAGCGGCGCGTGAGCCGGACGAGCTCCGGCAGATAGGGATGGGTTTCGTCATCCAGCGCGCTCTGCTCGCCGCCGAGAACGACGAGCGCGTCATGGCCCGATATATCCAGCGGCAGGATGCCGTCCTGCCACACCCGGAACCACTCGATCTCCGCTCCCGCCTCGTCGAGCGCTGCGGCAAGCGCGCCGAGGCCGGTATTTCGCATATTTTCGATGACTGCGACGCGCATGGGCTCTTCCTGGTATGGCCGACCATCGGAAGAGACCATGGCGGAGGACGGCGCGCAAGACGCCAGAACAGGATTCAGGCTTTAGGCCGGTTCGGCCCAAAATCTGAATCCTGTTCTTAATTAAATAGTTGGAGCATGATGTCGCCCGAAAACCGCTCACACTTTTCGGCATCATGCTCTAGCGAGGGCGATTGCGCGCACGCGCCACAGGGCTTAAATCTCAACAAACGAAAGGACATCGCCATGACCGAAAAAGCCCGCGTCACGATCCTCTACTGCACCCAGTGCAACTGGCTGCTGCGCGCCAGCTGGATGGCGCAGGAGCTTCTGCACACCTTTTCCGACAGCCTCGGTGAAGTGGCGCTGATCCCTGCCACCGGCGGCAATTTCGAGATCCGCGTCAATGGCGATCTGATCTGGGAGCGCAAGCGCGACGGCGGCTTTCCCGGGCCGAAGGAGCTGAAGCAGCGGGTCCGCGACATCGTCGAGCCCGGCCGAGATCTCGGCCATGTCGACCGCGCCTCGCTCGAAAGCTAATCACGACGATCAGCGATAGGGCGAGCGGCAGGTCTTGTAGATGCCCTCATAGGTGAGGAACCGATCCGTCCGCGGATTGTAGGAGCGGTACTCGTTGCTGCACCAGGCGGCATGGCTGTTCATGTCGCGCGCCTTCGGCTGCACCCTTTGCACCGGCGGCGGATCATAGGTCAGCTGCGGCGGCCCGGCAGCGCCCGGCCGGTAATAGGTCGGCCCCGCGCCGCGCGGGCGGTAGTTCGGCTGGACATAGGCGGGGCGATGCCACTGCTGCGGCCCGAACCCGAAGCAGCCGCGAAAATCGCAAAGCGTCGAGCCGGTATTGAGCGGCCCGACCCCGGGCTTGCCCAGCTTCAGCGAATCGGCCCCGGCGACGGCGGGTGACAAAACGGCCAAGAGACCGGCGAGCAGAAGCGTGCGGGGAGCAAGCATGATGCATTCCTTTCGATATTTCCTCTATATAGGGCGTGCCAACCGGAGCGCTATGCCCACCCTTCGGCGCTCCCTCGCATGTGATCGGCCGCTTTTTCGCCAACTGTCAGAAAAACTTCAAAAACCCAGTTGACAGTCAGGGGCCACCCCCTTACATCGCTCTCCGTCGCCCAGATGGCGGAATTGGTAGACGCGCCAGCTTCAGGTGCTGGTACCCGAAAGGGTGTGGAGGTTCGAGTCCTCTTCTGGGCACCATTCCATTTTATCCCCTTTGAAATTGTTGAATATTCACCCYTTCAAAGGGGTGGCCGTTCTCGACTGCTGCAGTGGGCGCCACAATGATGGTGGAGATGGCCCGGCCGACCAAGCGGCCGGTAGCGACAACCTTCAATTCCGCAAGGGTATGCTGCCAGTCCTGTCGATTCTTCGAGGGAGGGCTTGCTGCGATTAAGCATTTGGTTGCATTACGCCRTGAGCCGCTGTCTGTGCCGTCAGCCGCTGGCGTCTACCACAACAGCACGACATTGCAGCAGTCGGCCCGAGCGAGCGTCATCTGACGCCGTCTACCCGAAGATTTCACCGCACGGGCTGATAGTGGCCGCGCAGCGGGACCTTGTCGTCCATCGAGATGAAGCCGACGCGTTCGCTCCAGCGGCATGCCGACGCTGATGTATGTCTGCGGGCAAAATCGGATCGGCTAAAAATGTTTGAAGGCCGTCGCCTGCGCTTGCATATCCAGCCGTTGATATGCACAAAGACTACATGTTTAACGGGAGAATGCCATGGGTAACGTCGCAGGCAGTGGCCGAATTGGCTGCTTGGATGGAATGCGCGGCATTGCTGCCCTTTGGGTCTTGATCGGGCATGCACACCTTTTGACCGGTTTCGAGGTACCGGTTATTGGCGATCCAGATCTCGGCGTAGACCTTTTTATAATGCTATCAGGCTTCCTGATGGTGTTTCACTATCAACTGCGCAGAGACAGAGAGCCGTGGGAATCGACCGATACTTGGCGATTTTTTTGGACGAGGCGATTCTGCCGCATCGCTCCCTTGTATTACGTCCTGCTCGTGGTCGCCCTCGCACTGGGTCCCTACCTCTACGACGCTCGGATGATTATCGATGCCTTTAATGGCAAACCACCGCAAGCAGCAACGCGCTATGTGGACGGCAGCATCGCCAACTACTTAACGCACTTGACATTTATATTCGGCCTCATCCCCCACTACGCGTATCGCACCGCCTTGCCGGATTGGAGCATCGGGTTGGAGATGCAATTTTATGTGGCTCTCCCGTTCTTGATGATCATCATTGGTCGGGTTGGGTGGCTGAAGGGCATCGTCGGCATCGTCATCTTGAGTGTCTTAACCGCGCTCGCCGTTCATCGGCTTGGTGTGCGATTTCCAATGCCAACATTCCTGCCGATGAAAATGCACGTTTTCGCTGCGGGAATGCTGCTGGCAGGCGCTTTATGGATGAAACCGAACAGGCGGGCCTATGTGGCATTTGTCATTGCGACGCTGTTGGTCCTGATTCCGATTGGTGGCGCTATGACCGTGCTCCATCAAGCCGTTCGTGTTTGTCTCGTCGCCTTGTTCTTTGGACTGGTGCATGTTGATAGGCTGCCCAGAGCGGTGGCGGGCATTGCGCGCCCAGTCGGCGCGTTCTTGGGCAACAGATTCTGCCATCACTTGGGGGAGCTTTCGTTTGGCGCCTATCTGATTCACCTTCTGGTGATGCTGCCAGTCATCGCCACATTGATCCAGAATTATCCGATGACCGACCCTTCCCGCTGGGCGGTGACGCTGATTATTACGATTCCGATCGTCTATGCTTTGGCATGGCTCGGCTACAACTTCATCGAGCTGCAGGGACAAAAGGCAGGCAAAGCTCTTTCGCGACCGAGGACGATAAGCGCGTAAGATTTGCTTTATCCAATGCCGCCATCGAGCAGCATGGGCCCAGATCGGCCGAGCGAACTCAATTCCAGTTGGCCAACGGCGTCACAGCGCGCCTTGTCGAAGGCTGCCATAAACGCTCGGCCGCTCAATCCCAAACGTCATCCCCTAACGAAACATTTATCTCCTCAGGGTGGCACTTGGGCGGAATAGCCGCGCCAGCTGAATTGAAGATCCAGATCGCCCCCCGGCCGGAGATTGCTGGCCTCCATTGACTCCACTCCCAAATGAGAACATAAAGCGAACACAATGGAGTCTTGCGATGATCCGATACGCCACGTCCGCAGCCAGCAACCCCCAGCCGCCGAAGGCGCGCGAGGTGTCGGTCGCCGAGCCGGCCACTGAAATGCCTCCCACCAAGCCGGTCATTGAGGTCGCCTCTGCCGGGGCGATGCTTGCTGCTTACCCGCTGCTGCCCAGCTCCGATGCAGACGAGCTCGGCTCCGACACTCGAGCGAAAGCCACCAAGCCAGCACGCCGTGCGGCAACAAAACGTAAGCCTAAGGTCGCCGAGGCAGACGACGCTCCACTCCAACTTGATCTGGAGACTTAGCCGCAACGATCCGGCCAAGGTATGGCAGCGCCTGGGAATCTCCACCATAATCTATATAGCACTTCGGAATCCCGAAATTGGCTGACGGATTGAAATCATTGAATGTTTCTCCGCGACAACAGCTTGCGAAAGGCGTCGGATTTCGGAATCCCGAAGCGGGGGAATTTCGAGATTCCGAAGTGGGATTTTTTCTTTCTGCCGACACGCCCGCCTTTGTCAGCAGCCATCGGCCGGCGGAATGGGATCCGGCGCCGTCCTGTCCAGATCAGCCGCTGTCTGTGCCGTCAGCCGCTGGAGGCTACCACAACAGCACGGCATTGCAGCAGTCGGCCCGAAGCGTTCACCGCACCGGCTGATAGTGGCCGCGCAGGGGGACCTTGTCGTCCATCGAGATGAAGCCGTCGCGTTCGCAGACATACATCAGCGTCGGCATGCCGCCGGAGCGGAAGATCTCGTCGTAACGGCGGCGGATCTGCACGGTTTCGGTGCGGCAATTGTAGGAATCCTCCTCTTTCTTGTCCGGCTGCGCCTTGACGCCGGGAAGACCCTTATAGGGATAGAGGGGTTGAACCCCGGAATCGACGGATTTTGTCCAGTCGACGGCAAAGGCGGACGCCGGGGCGAGGCTCGAGACGGCAACGAGCGATATCAGAAGCATCATCAACAGCCGCATGGGAACTCTCCTGCCGGCAATAGGCCGCTCTTCCGATGTAGGAAAACCGGCGACCGTCATCAAGCGGCCGCAGCGGGGGACTTCCTGAAATAATTTCTGATGACGGGATGGCCGAAGAGACCGGCGAGGATCGCAAAACCGGCGCCGATGACGAAACCCGCGAGAAAACCGCCGATGACGCCGGCAACCAATAGAATCGTCTTTCCGGGACCGTCTCCCTTGACCGGCGGCTCGGCCGGCGAAATGACGCGAATGTTACTCTGGTTGAAGTTCTGTTCCTCGCTCGTCTGGCCGGAGCGTTTCAGCACCGTCTCGTAAATATCGCGCGCCGCCGTCGCCTTGCGCTGCAATTCGTTCAATTCCACCTGCTTGTCGGAGGTACTCGCCTGCAGCGCCTTCTGCACGGCAAGTTCCTTGGCGATGCTGTCCTCGGCGGCCTTGGCCTGCTCGTATTCGCCCCTTGCCGAGGTGGCGAGACGCTGCAATTCGCCCTTGATTTCGCCTGATATGCTCTGCAGCGAGGAGCGGGCCGCCTGCAGGCGCGGATGACGCGTGCCCATCTGGCTTTCGAGGCTGCCGACGGCGGCGGCCTGGGTGGCATATTGCTGACGCAGACTGACGAGCGGCGAGGTGACGCCGCCCTCCGCCTGGTTGCCGGCGACGATGTCCTCGACGCGGAGAGTGGCGACGGCATCGGCGCGCGCCTTCGCCTGGATGGTCTTTTCCTGTGCCGTCACCAGCATCGTGTTCAGCGACACGAGCCGCTGATCGGAAATCAGGTTACCTTCTGTCGCGGCCATGTCGTTGTCGGCGCGGAAGGTTTCGACAGCCTGCTCGGCCTCCAGCACCTTCTGGCGCAGGTCGTTGAGGCGTCCGTCGAGCGTCGAGGAGGTATTTTCGTAAATGCCGTTCGAGGCGCTGTTCTCTTCCTCGGTGAAGGAGGTGACGACCTGGTTGGCAAGCCTTGCGGATTTTTCGGGATCATTGGTCGTGGCGGCAAGCGAGACGACATAGGTGCTGGCCTCACGGGTGATGACCAGCGCCTTCTGCAGAGTGCCGATCACGGCGGCGCCATCCGTGCGGCCGCCGGTGAATTCGGGATCCTGGTCGAGCTTCATGGCTTCAGCGACGCGCCGCAGCACATTGCCCGAGGTCAGGATCTGCACCTGGCTATCGATCAGCGCCGAGATCATTTCCGGCGAGGGACCCGAAGATTGCGCGCCGGTATCGGCAAGGCCGATCTGGCGCGGGTCGAAATAGAGGCTGCTGACGGCGGTGAATTTCTGGGCGATGCGCGGCGCCACCGCCCCGCCTGCCACAGCTCCGAGAAGCGCCAGGCCCAGCACGATCAGCCGTCGGCTCCAGATCGCGGCGATACTCGAGCGGAGGTCGAGAAGTGGTGCGGCAGGCGCGGATGCTGCGTTCGCCGGCGCGTCGACGACAGGTTGTTTTGGAAGCGGCGGCGGAGGTGCCGGACGCTCATACTGGCGGGTTTCCGCAGTATTTTCCGGCGGCACGAAAGGGGGCGAAGCGGGTTCGGGCGACGGCCGGACGAAATCATCCGGGCGGATGACGGGACTGCGCATGCGCACGCCTTCCGGCGCAGTCTGAGATGGCTCAAAACTGCGCCAGCCAGGGAGCCGGCTTACCCTGTTCCTGTCATACTGGTTCATACGCGCACTCGTGTCCCGCCCAGCGTGAAAGACTGAAGCCGAGGTGCTGATACTTTAGAAATTCTTAGCTAACGGACCGTTAAAATAACTTCAGCGACGCCGACGTTGCGATTGCCGCGATAGCGAGGATGGCCATGAGGACGACACGACATCTGACAGCGCTGCTGCTTGCGGTCGCTCTCACCCCGTCGCCGGTCCCTGCGGCTGAGGCCCCGTGCTACCGCGGCGTCAATTTGTCCGGCGGCGAATATGGCGAGCGCGGCGGCATCTATGGCACCAACTATACCTATCCCGGCGAAGACACGATCAGCTATTTCGCCAAAAAGGGCATGACGATCATCCGACTGCCCTTCCGCTGGGAGCGGCTGCAGTCCGCACTCGGCGGGCGACTCGACGAGGACGAGCTCAAGCGGCTCAAGGATACCATCGGCCTCATTCGCAAACACGGCATGGCGGTTCTGCTCGACCCGCATAATTTCGGCTATTACGACAAGACCCAGGTCGGCACGGCGCCGGCAACGGATGCCGCCTTCGGGGATTTCTGGGCAAGGCTCGCCGTTGAATTCGCCAATCAGGACGGTGTTCTCTTCGGCCTGATGAACGAACCGCACGACATCAAGGCGACCGACTGGCTGGATGCCGCCAATGCGGCGATCCGCAGCATCCGCGCCGTCGGCGCGCGCAACCTCATCCTGGTGCCGGGCACTGCCTGGAGCGGCGCGTCAAGCTGGGAAAAGGATGTGATCGGCGGCGCGAACGGCACGGTGATGCTCGGCGTGCGCGATCCACTCGATTTCTACGCCTATGAGGTTCACCAATATCTCGATGCCGATTCCTCCGGCACCCATCCGACCTGCGAAGGCTCGACTGCTGCGGTCGAGGCGATCGCCGGGGTCACCGCCTGGCTGAAGCGGAACCACAAGCGCGGCTTTCTCGGTGAATTCGGCGCCTCCGCCGACAAGGACTGCATGAGCGGATTGACCGAAATCTACGCCACCATGACTGATAATAGCGACGTCTGGCTCGGCTGGTCCTACTGGGCGGCCGGCGAATGGTGGCCGGCGGACGAGCCCTTCAACGTCCAGCCGCGCAAGGGCCCCGAGCGGCCGCAGATGCGGCTTCTTGCCGAGGCGGCAAAAACCGATGCCGGCAATTGCTCCGCCGTCAAGCCTGCGGGGAAATGAGCATGGCAGTCGCCGATCACAGGACAGCGACATTCACTGTAGCCGGCAACCGGCTCGATGCTGCCGGCGAGGCATCACGCACCGATCATACGGTGCTCTGGCTCGGCCTGCTCTCCGTGCTCTACAACGGCATTCTGGCCTTCATCAACCACAACATCGTGCCGCTTTCGATGACGCATGTCGCCGTCAGCGAAGGCCTGATCATGGCGAGCGCCATCATCTACATCCTGCACAAGGGGATCTACGAGACCGACCTGCCGGCCTTCCTGTTCCTGCTGTTCACGCTCATCGTGACCATCTATGTCAGCGTGCTCAACCGCATGCTGTTCATCGATCATTTCCGCAACGTGCTGATCATCTTCTGCTTTACCGGGCTCGGCGGCTGGAGCAACGAGAAAACGATGAAGCTCGCCTTTCGCTGGGCAAGTCTTGCCGTCATGATCTTCCTGATCTTCGAGATCATCAGCGTGCCGTTCTATGTCAGCATCGTCCACCCGTCCGATTATTTCGCCAATACGCGCGGGCTGCTGCCGCTGAGCTACAACACGACGGGCCTCTTCCAGAACGCGCTCGGCTTTCCCGAGCGCTTCTCCTTCGGCATCATCGACCATCGTTCCTCCTCGATCTTCCTCGAACAGGTGTCGCTGGCCAATTTCTGCGGCGTGATCGCGGTCTACCTGATCTCGATGTGGGAGAGGCTTGGCCGCTGGGACCGGTTGCTGATGATCAGCACGGCCGTGCTGATCCTGGTGACGAACGACACGCGCACGATGCTGATCTTCTGCTTTGCGTGCATCGTGGGCTACTTCGTCTTTCCGAAGATCCCGAAGAATTTCAATCTGGCGCTGATGCCGCTGATCGTCGCCGCCGGCTTCCTCGTCTACGTGATGAAACCCAATGCGACGGGCGACAATTTCACCGGCCGCATCAACCTGACGATGAAGAAGATCATGGAGCTCGATCCGCTTGCCATCCTTGGACTTTCGGTCGACCGGGTCGCCGAATTCGCCGACAGCGGCTATGTCTACCTGATCTACGCGGCGACGATCTTCGGCGTCATCGCCTTGTGGCTGTTCGTCTGCCTCTTTCCCGCCGGGCGCACGGCGGCGCAGCGGCGCTGCGCCCATTCACTTTCTCTTTTCATTTTTCTGAATATGATGATCGGGGGAACCGCGGTCTTCTCGATGAAGATCGCCGGTCTCCTATGGTTCGTCGTCGGATATGTGCGCTTCCACGACAGCCCGCGCATCCGGCAGGGTCGTCCGGCAGATGTATTGAGTTGACCGCAGCGGCGCCTGTCCGCGCGAGCCCGAGGGAGCAAGACGCTCGATGCTTGTCCAGCTTCAATATCTGCGTGCCATCGCGGCGCTGATGGTCGTCTATTTCCACGCGATATTGCAGCTTGCCAAGGTCAATCCCGCGGTCGACGCCACCGCCTTCATCTATGGCGAAACCGGCGTCGACATCTTCTTCGTCCTGAGCGGTTTCGTGATGTGGCTGACGACGAGCGGACGCGCGATGAGCCCGGTCGATTTCGCCCGGCGGCGCATCAAAAGGATCGTGCCGCTCTACTGGCTGGCGACGCTGTTTTCGGCGACTGTGGCGCTGGTGGCCCCGTCATTGTTGAAATCGACGGTGTTCGACCTGCCGCATCTCATCGCCTCGCTGTTGTTCCTGCCATGGGCCAATCCCGCCGATCCCAGCACGATCACGCCGGTGGTCGTTCCGGGATGGACGCTGAATTACGAAATGTTCTTCTACTTGGTCTTTGCGCTTCTGCTGCCGCTGCAGGAAGTTCGCCGCATCCCCGCGATGTTTGCCGTCTTTGCCGTTATCCTGATCACCTGCCGGCTGCTGCCGGAAACGACTGTGACCCGGTTCTACCGCGAGCCGATCATGCTGGAGTTTCTCGCCGGTGTCGTGCTCGGCTGGCTATACGGACAGAAGGTCCTGCTACCGAACCGCTGGGCTTGGGCAGCCCTTGCCATGGGCTCCGCCTTTCTCTTCATCAACGAGGCGCTGATGCCGCCGGAAAGCCGGTTCTACGCCTGGGGTATTCCGGCGATCTTCATCATGTACGGCGCCGTCTCCATCGATTTTTCCAGGCTGCCGGTTGTGGGATGGCTGAACTATCTCGGCGACTGCTCCTACAGCATCTATATCACCCACGCCTTCACGCTGGCTTTTCTCAGGGTCRCCGCCGATCGGCTGCCGATCGGCATCCTGCAGCAGCCCGTGCTCTTCGTCATCCTCTCGCTGGTGCTCTCGTCGATCGGCGGCGCAATTATCCATGAGATCACGACGCCTCGCCGGAAAGCGGCCGTGGCGAGCCGGCCGCCGGCCTAAAGCGCGTCGAAGGCGAGAATACGCATCCAAGCGGCGCTGACGGTACAGTTTTTCGCGCAACTTCTCCTAAGCTTCAGACTTGGCAAATGAGAGAACTTGCAGAAACGTGATGGTTTCTCTTGCAATTTGTCGCATGAATGAAAGTGCGCCGGCCTATTCGCGGCCCGGGCTTTGATCTAAGCACGGCGGCGGCCTTGGAGAGGGAAAGACATGACAAGTTACGTATTGACGGTATCCTGCAAATCGACACGCGGCATCGTCGCGGCGATTTCGAGCTATCTGGCAGACAAGGGCTGCAACATCGTCGATAGTTCCCAGTTCGACGATCTCGATACCGGCAAGTTCTTCACGCGGGTGAGCTTCATCTCCGAGGAAGGCGTGCCCCTTGCCGAACTCAAGGAAGGCTTCGAGCCGATCTCCAAGCGGTTCGCCATGGATGCCGAGATCCATGACGGCAACGCCCGCATGAAGGTGCTGCTGATGGTGTCGCGGTTCGGCCATTGCCTCAACGACCTGCTCTACCGCTGGAAGATCGGCGCGCTGCCGATCGATATCGTCGGCGTCGTCTCCAACCATTTCGACTACCAGAAGGTCGTGGTCAACCACGACATCCCCTTCCACCACATCAAGGTGACGAAGGAGAACAAACTGCAGGCCGAAGGCCAGATCATGGATATCGTCGAACAGACGGGTACGGAGCTGATCGTTCTCGCCCGTTACATGCAGGTGCTTTCGGATGCGATGTGCCAGAAAATGTCTGGCCGGATCATCAACATCCACCATTCCTTCCTGCCGAGTTTCAAGGGCGCCAATCCTTACAAGCAGGCCTACGGCCGCGGCGTGAAGCTGATCGGGGCGACGGCGCACTACGTCACCGCCGATCTCGACGAAGGCCCGATCATCGAGCAGGACACGGCGCGCATCACCCATGCACAGTCGCCCGACGACTATGTCTCGATCGGCCGCGACGTCGAAAGCCAGGTGCTGGCCCGTGCCATCCACGCCCATATCCATCACCGCACGTTCCTGAACGGCAACCGCACCGTGGTCTTTCCGGCAAGCCCCGGCGGCTACGCTTCCGAACGCATGGGTTGAGCGCCGCATAGACCCTGCATCTCTTTTGCTGGCGAATGACAATCTCCCGTTGCCTGCCGGCGGCAAGTACTTGATTATCTCGTTCAATAGGTAATCGAATCATGCTGCGGAGGGGTGTCATGACCGACGAGGCGCTTGTTGATCGCATGGCGCTGCCGCGTCCCGACGTCACCGCTAGCGACGCGGAAGAGATCCTCCTTGCTCATTACAGCCTCTCCGGCACGCTTACCGAACTCGGCAGCCAGCAGGATCGAAACTATCGCGTCGATAACGATCGTGGCCGCTACGTCCTGAAGATCTGCCATGCAGCCTACGAGACCCGCGAGCTCGAAGCGCAGAATGCGGCGATCCGTCACCTCAAAAGCCGGCAAGATGCGCCGCGCGTTCCGCAGGTGATCCCCACCAATGACGGGCGGGAGATCGTCGTCCTGACCGTGCGCGGGCAGGGCTATCAGGTCCGGCTGCTGGAATATCTCGAAGGCCAGGGGCTGACGGAGCTGACCTATCTGGCGCCGGCCTCCGTTGCGGCCCTCGGCGCGCTCTGCGCCAGGCTGGCGCTGGCGCTTGCCGATTTCAACCATCCTGGTCTCGACCGCAGCCTGCAATGGGATCTCAGGCGCGCCGGGCCGGTCGCGGTGCAGCTGCTGTCCGCGATCACCGACAGTGCGGCGCGCGACCGGATCGCCAAGACCATGGTGATGGCCATTCGCCGCATCCAGCCGTTGGCGCCATCGCTTCGGCTGCAGGCCGTGCATCATGACGTCACYGGCGACAATGTCGTCGGCCACCGCGACGTCCGTGGCCATACGATCCCCGACGGGGTGATCGATTTCGGCGACATCATCCGCGGCTGGCTGGTCGGCGACCTCGCCGTCACATGCGCTTCGCTGCTGCATCAGGCGGATGGCGACCCTTTTTATATCCTGCCAGCCGTCACCGCCTATCAGGCGATCTACCCGCTGACCGAGGAGGAACTGAAGGCGCTCTGGCCGTTGACCGTCGCGCGCGCGGTCATTCTCGTCGCCAGCAGCGAGCAGCAGATTTCGGTCGATCCCGATAATGACTATGTCCGCGGCAATCTCAAGCACGAGCGGGCGATCTTCGATACGGCGATGTCCGTTCCCTTCGAACTGATGGAAGCCGCGATCCTCAAGGCGGCCGGCGCAGACGTTGCCGCCCCGGAAACATCGGGATGGCTGCCGTTGCTGCCGGACATCGATCCCGCCGGGATCGCCTTTGTCGATCTTGGGGTGCGGAGCCCGCATTTTTCTGCCGGCAACTGGCTGAATACCGACATGGACTGGCGGCTGCTTGCCCGCGTGGCAACGGAAAACGGCATCGCAGCGACGCGCTATGGCGAATATCGGCTTTCCCGCGCGAGCTTGGGAAATGCGACGGGACAGGCAACCAGCGCCCTGCATATCGACATTTGCCTCGCGGCAGGCAACGCGATTGCTGCACCCTTTGCCGGTCGCATCGGCTGGAAGGACCAGCATCTGACGCTTGCCAGCGACAGCATGACCCTGCATCTCGATGGGCTCGATCTCTCGGTCGAGGATGGAGCTGAGGTGGCCGCCGGCGATCCGCTCGGCGCGGTTTTCGGAGAGGCTGYGTCGCTCGGCGGGCTGCGCGTCCAGCTTTGCAGCGTCGCAGGTCTCGAACCGCCGCTTTTTGCCACGCCGCGCACGGCCGCGGCCTGGTCGGCGCTCTGCCCCTCACCCTCGCTCCTTCTCAGCCCGGAAGCCGATGCACCGAGATCTGATGCCGCCGAACTGCTCGCCAGGCGGCAGGCGCATCTCGCAAGGCCGCAGAAGAACTATTACGCGGCGGCGCCGCAGATCGAGCGCGGCTGGCGAGAGCATCTGTTCGATGTCGAGGGCCGCGCCTATCTCGACATGGTCAACAACGTCACCATTCTCGGCCATGGCCATCCCAGGTTCGCGGCAGCGATCCACGCCCAATGGCTGCGGCTCAACACGAATTCGCGCTTCCACTATGCCGCGATCACGGAATTTTCCGAACGCCTCGCCGCCCTGTCGCCGGACGGGCTCGACGCGGTCTTCCTGGTCAACAGCGGCTCGGAGGCGAATGATCTGGCGCTTCGGCTGGCGCAAGCCCATAGCGGCGCGCGCAAAATGCTCTGCCTGCTCGAAGCCTATCATGGCTGGTCGGCGGCGAGCGACGCCGTCTCCACCTCGATCGCCGACAATCCGCAGGCACCGACCACCCGGCCGGACTGGGTGCATACCGTCGTTTCGCCGAACACCTATCGCGGCGACTTCCGTGGTCCCGATACGGCAGCGGATTATCTCGGCATGGCGACGCCGGTGCTGGAGGCAATTGATGCTGCGGGCGAAGGCCTTGCGGGCTTCATCGCCGAATCGGTCTACGGCAATGCCGGCGGCATTCCGCTGCCGGACGGTTATCTCAGGGAAATCTACGCGCAGGTACGCGCTCGCGGCGGCCTCTGCATCGCCGATGAGGTGCAGGTCGGTTATTCCAGGCTCGGACATTATTTCTGGGGCTTCGAGCAGCAAGGGGTCGTGCCTGATATCATCACCGTCGCCAAGGGCATGGGCAACGGCCATCCGCTCGGCGCCGTCATCACCACGCGGGAGATTGCGCAATCGCTGGAGAAGGAGGGCTCTTTCTTTTCCTCCACAGGCGGCAGCCCCGTCAGCTGCATCGCCGGCATGGCGGTGCTCGACATCATGGCCGAGGAAAAGCTGCAGGAAAATGCCCGGACAGTCGGCGATCATCTGAAGGCGCGGCTCGCCGCGCTGATCGACCGTCATCCGATTGCGGGCGCCGTGCACGGCATGGGCCTCTATCTCGGCCTCGAATTCGTCCGCGACAGAACGACGCTGGAGCCGGCGACGGAAGAGACGGCTGCAATCTGCGACCGGCTTCTCGAACTCGGCGTCATCATGCAGCCGACCGGCGATCACCAAAATGTGCTGAAGATCAAACCGCCGCTCTGCCTCAGCATCGACAGCGCAGATTTTTTCGCGGACATGCTGGAGAAGGTGCTCGAAGAAGGCTGGTGACACGGGGCTTCCAGCATTAACCAAATCGGTCATTTCGAGGCATGGCGATTTTTAATGAAACGGGCCATTGCCTGATACAGCAAGGCTTCCTATGTCTGCCGCTGTGATCGATCGAACTTCCGATTCTGTCATGCGAATTTAACGAAGGACTGATATGTTTCTTTCTGTAAGTTCGGGCTGCGACGGAATGAATTTTTTCGGATCGTCGATATTTTGACACGTTTCGGAATATGTTTCCGACAGGCTATCGGGTAATCTCTACCAAGATAGTAGATTATTGAAGACAGCCATCACCGGCCCCGGGCTCTCCCGGGACCTCTCAAGTGCAACGCCAACACAAGGAACGAGCATGATAGACATCGATATTCTCGCCGATCTCCTTGGGCGATCTGTGCTTGGCAATGACCGTCCGGGCGCCCTCTCCCGCCCGAACTGTCGAATGTGACGTTCGTCCTCCTTTCAACGGTACCAGACAAGTCAATTCGCCATGGCTGCGCATGTCGCGCGGCAGGAGTTCTATCTATGAAGAAGCAAGTTATCGAATATGCAGGCGTTCCCGTCGGGATCGTCATTCCCGATGAAGACCGGCTGAAGTTCATCGCCGTGAAATTTCATGTCCACGACCTCGACGAGCAGCGTTTCGGCTCGCCCGACGAGGTGCGGCTGGCCATCCATGACCTGATGACCCGCCGTCATCCGAAGCCGCTTCATGCCTGAGGGCATGAGGCCGCTATTGGCATTCGCGGCTTTTCCCGATGTCCGACCGGTCCCGCCAAATGGGGCCGGTCTTGTTTTTTGAGGGCAATTGCAGTCCTATCGGCGGCCTTTCCGCATAAGGATCCGCCCTTGCCCGATCTTCTGAACCTCATCACCGACATCGAAGGCGTTTCCGTCGGCCATGCAACCGACCTTGCGCTCGGTTCCGGCGTCACGGTCATCGTCTTCGACGAACCGGCCGTCGCATCCGGCACGGTGCTCGGCGGTGCGCCCGGCGGGCGCGACACCGGCCTGCTCGATCCGTCGATGACCGTCAATGCCGTGGATGCCTTCGTGCTCTCCGGCGGCTCGGCCTTCGGGCTGGATGCCGCCGGCGGCGTGCAGGCGGGCCTGCGCGAACTCGGCCGCGGTTTTGTCGTCGGGCCGCTGCGCATTCCGATCGTGCCACAGGCGATTCTGATGGACCTGCTGAATGGYGGCGACAAGGATTGGGGCCTTCACTCGCCCTATCGCGATATGGGCTATGCGGCGTTGACGGCCGCCGCCAAGGGCGCATTCGCGCTCGGCACGACAGGTGCCGGCACAGGAGCGACGACGGCCACCGTCAAGGGCGGGCTCGGCTCGGCCAGCGCCGTCAGCAGCACCGGGCATCGCGTTGCGGCGATCGTCGCCGTCAATGCGCTGGGCTCCGCAACGATCGGCGACGGACCGCATTTCTGGGCGGCGCCTTTTGAAAAGGATGCGGAATTCGGCGGGCTCGGCATGCCTGATGTGGCCGACCACCGGATGCGGCTCAAGGGCATGAACACGCCGGCAACGACGATCGGCGCTGTCGTGACCGATGCGCAGCTGACGAAGGTCGAGGCGCACCGGCTTTCGATCGCCGGCCATGACGGCCTTGCCCGAGCACTGCTGCCGGCGCATCTGCCGCTCGACGGCGACACCGTCTTTGCCGCTTCGACGGCCAGGCATCGGAGAGACGACATGGCCAGCCTGATGGAGCTTTGCCACCTCGCGACCATCGTCATGGCGCGGGCGATCGCCCGCGGCGTCTACGCCGCGACCGCCCTTCCGGTTGAGGGCGCGCAAAAGGCCTGGCGCGACCGCTATCCGAGCAGCGGCTGATTGAATAGGGTCAGACTCTCTACAGATCTAATATGCCGAATGGCGGAGAGACGTGAATGCAGATCCGGGCGCTGATGTATTTCGACGAGCTGGTCAGGACCAATTCGATGCGCCAGGCGGCCGAGAACCTCAATGTCGCGCCGACGGCGATCAGCCGGCAGATCGAGAACCTCGAATATCATTTCGGCGCGCCGCTCGTCGAACGCAGCGCCCGCGGCGTCAAGCTGACGGCCGCCGGCGAACTGCTTGCCGCCCGCGCCGGCCGGACGCTGCGCGAACTCGATCACGTGCAGCAGCTGATCGAAGATCTTAAAGGCCTGCAGCGCGGCCGTGTCAGCATCTATGCCAATGGGGCGACCGTCGCCAATCTGCTGGCGCCGGCGCTTGCCGAATTCAGCCTGAAATATCCGAAGCTGCGTTTTACCGTGACGATTACCAGCGCGCGGCAGGCGGTCGATGCGGTCAACAGCGCCGAGGCGGATATTGCGGTGACGCTGTTTGCGCCACCGATGTCCGGGACCAGGGTGCGGCTGCGCTCCGAGATTGCCTATGATCTCATCGTCACGCCGCAGCATCCGGCCGCCGCGCATACCGAGATCCCTATCGGGCAACTCGCCGACTACGCATTGGCGCTGCCGGATCAATCCTTCGGCTTCCGCCAGGCTTTCGACGCGCTGTTCGAGAAGGAGGGGTTGAGCCTCGATCCCGTCTTCGTCACCAGCTCGCTCGAAATGCTGAAGGAACTTGTGCTCAGCGGGGCTGCCGCCACGCTGCTGCCGGCGCTGACCGTTCGCCGCGAGATCGAAGCGGGTCAGCTCCTTGCCATTCCGCTCGCCGGCAAAACCGGCATCCGCACCCATGTCGATCTCTGCGTTGCACCGGACCGGCAGCTGTCCTTCGCCGCGACGAAACTGCTCGACTTCATCGAGAGGTTTATGCGCGAGCGCACGAACCGCCGGACCGAGACGAAAGACTGACGCTTCGCGCTTGCATTGCCCGCGGATTTGCGGTGTAGCTTTTTCGGCTACACTGAGCACACAAAATCGTCATTGTGTGTGCACCGGCATAGTGTCACTCTCCTCGCAAAAGGTCTTCGTCATCGACGCGCGGCCAGATAAGGGAACATGATGATCAAGCTTTCGTTTGCGCCTTCAGCGCGTTTCGCCCGGCGGCTTTCGCTCGGTGCTGCGCTTTCGGCCGGCCTGGTGATGACGGCAATGACGCCGGCCGAGGCGGCGAAGACCACGCTTAATCTTGGCATGAGCGTCGAGCCAACCGGTCTCGACCCGACGATCGCAGCACCGGTCGCAATCGGCCAGGTGACCTGGCAGAACGTGTTCGAGGGGCTGGTGACGATCGACCAGGCCGGCAAGATCCAGCCGCAGCTGGCAAAAAGCTGGGAGATCTCTCCCGATGGCCTGACCTATACGTTCAAGCTACAGACTGGCGTCAAATTCCATGACGGCGAGGCCTTCGATGCCACTGCTGCCAAGTTTTCGCTCGACCGCGCCCGCGGCGCCGATTCCGTCAATCCGCAGAAGCGCTTCTTCGCTTCGATCGCCTCGATCGATACACCCGATGCCGAAACGCTGGTGCTGCATCTCTCGGCACCGACCGGCAGCCTGATCTACTGGCTCGGCTGGCCAGCCTCGGTGATGGTCGCACCGAAGACGGCTGCCGACGACAAGACGACGCCAGTGGGCACCGGTCCGTTCAAATTCGCCAGCTGGGCGAAGGGCGACAAGGTCGAACTCGCCAAAAATGCCGATTATTGGAAAAAGGATGCGGCCGCCAAGCTCGACACGGTGACCTTCCGCTTCATCGCCGATCCGCAGGCGCAGGCGGCTGCGCTGAAATCCGGCGATCTCGATGCCTTTCCGGAATTTGCCGCGCCTGAGCTGATGAGTTCTTTCGACGACGATGCGAGGCTGGTCACCAAGATCGGCAATACCGAGCTCAAGGTCGTTGCCGGCATGAACAATGCCAAGAAGCCGTTCGACGACAAACGCGTCCGCCAGGCGCTGATGATGGCGATCGACCGCAAGACGGTAATCGACGGCGCATGGTCGGGCCTCGGCACACCGATCGGCAGCCACTACACGCCGAACGATCCGGGTTATCAGGACACGACCAATGTGCTCCCCTACGACGTCGAGAAGGCGAAGGCGTTGCTCGCCGAAGCCGGCTATCCCAACGGCTTCACCTTCACGATCAAATCGCCGCAGATGGCTTATGCGCCGCGCAGCGCCCAGGTGATGCAGGCGATGTTTGCCGAGATCGGCGTAACGATGAATATCGAGCCGACCGAATTTCCGGCGAAATGGGTCCAGGACATCATGAAGGACCGCAACTTCGACATGACGATCGTTGCCCATGCCGAACCGCTCGACATCGACATCTATGCCCGCGATCCCTATTATTTCAATTATAAGAACCCCGCTTTCAACGCGCTGATGAAGAAGGTCCAGGAGACGACCGATCCCGCCGCGCAGAACGCGATCTATGGCGACGCGCAGAAGATCCTCGCCGAGGACGTGCCGGCGCTCTACCTCTTCGTCATGCCGAAACTCGGCGTCTGGGACAAGAAGCTGAAGGGGCTGTGGGAGAACGAGCCGATCCCTTCCAACGTGCTCTCCGGCGTTTCCTGGGACGAGTAGGCGAACAGTTAAGGCGGATTGAGAGGCATGAACGAGGGGAAGCCGCATAACGAGCCGTTCGACGCCGGTCGCAGCCCTCCCCGTTCCACATCGAAAGTGTGGCACGCATGATCTCACTCCTCGCCCGCCGCTTCGCCGGCCTTCTCGTCACGCTGGTCGTCGTCTCGCTGCTGATCTTCGCCGTCATGGACCTTCTGCCCGGCGATCCTGCGTCGATTATGCTCGGCACCTCGGCAACACCGGAAACGCTGGCGGCGTTACGCCACGATCTCGGGCTCGATCAGCCACTGCTGCTGCGTTACGGGCAATGGTTGACCGGCGTGCTCTCCGGCAATCTCGGCAATTCCTTAACCTATGGCGTGCCAGTCGCGGGATTGATCGTCGAGCGGCTGGCAGTGACGCTGCCGCTGGCGCTGATGGCGATTATGCTTTCTGTGGCGATTGCCTTGCCGCTCGGCGTGCTGGCCGCCTCGCGCCGCGGCGGTGTCTTCGACATCATCGCAACGCTGTTTTCGCAGATCAGCATCGCCTTGCCCGCCTTCTGGGTGGCACTGCTGTTGATCATTCTGTTTTCGACGATGCTCGGGCTGATGCCGGCCGGCGGCTTCCCGGGCTGGAGCGCCGGGCTGATGCCGGCATTGCAGGCGCTGGTTATGCCCGCCGTCGCGCTGGCGATGCCGCAAGCGGGCGTGTTGACGCGGGTGGCGCGCTCGGCGGTGCTCGATACGATGCATGAGGATTTTGCCCGCACCGCCGTGGCGAAGGGACTGTCACGCAGTGCAGTGCTTTGGCGGCATATCGTGCCGAATGCGCTGATCCCGATCCTGACAATGATCGGGCTGCAATTCACCTTTCTCGTCGCCGGCGCGGTGCTGGTGGAAAACGTCTTCAACCTGCCCGGCCTCGGGCGGCTCGCGCTGCAGGCGCTCTCCCAGCGCGACATCATCGTCATGCAGGATGTCGTGCTGTTCTTCGCAGGCCTTGTCATCGTGATGAATTTCATCGTCGATCTCTCCTATCTGGCGATTGATCCCAGGATGAGAAAGGCGGCCTGACGCATGGCACCGATCGTATCCACCGCAATCATGAGCCGCCGCCGGATCTTTAGACTTAGCCGGCGAATGAACCTGATTTCAGGGGCTGTCATCATCGGCCTACTGGTCACCGTTGCACTGCTGTCGCTCGTCTGGACGCCGCTGCCGCCGGCGAAAATGCAGATCATCCACAAATTACAGCCACCGCTTGCCTTCGGCCTGCTCGGCACGGACCAGTTCGGCCGCGATGTGCTTTCGATGCTGATGGCAGGCTGCTGGAATTCGCTGTCGATCGCCATTACCGCGGTGGCGATCGGCGGGACGCTCGGCTCGATCGCCGGCATTTCGGCGGCGGCGATCCGCGGTCCTTTCGAGGCGTTGCTGATGCGCATCTGCGACGTCATCTTCGCCTTGCCGCCGATCCTGTCCGCCATGGTGCTCGGCGCCTTTCTCGGGCCGGGGCGGTTCACCGCGATCACCGCGATTGCCGTCTTCATGATCCCGGTCTTTGCCCGCGTCACACTCGCGACCTCGCTGCAGGCTTGGAGCCGCGACTATGTGACGGCGGCGCGCGCGATCGGCAATACGCGCCTGACCATTTCGCTACGCCATGTGCTGCCGAATATCATGAGCCAGATCATCGTGCATGGCGCGATCCAGCTGGGGCTGGCGATCCTCACCGAAGCGGGGCTCAGCTTCCTTGGGCTCGGCATAGCGCCGCCGGCGCCGACCTGGGGCCGGATGCTTGCCGATGCGCAAACCTATCTGGCGCTCGCCCCCTGGCTGGCGATCCTGCCCGGCCTTGCCATCGCGCTCACCGTCTTCGGCTTCAACATGCTCGGCGACGGTTTGCGCGATCTGCTCGACCCCCGCGAGGCGAGCCGCTGATGTCCTCCCAAGACGAAAAGCCCGAAAGACCATGCCATGACCGAAACCGACCTTACCATTCGCGAACTCAGGCGGCGCTTCGCCGATAGGAGCCTCTCCCCTCTCGAATACTGGCTTTCCCTCGAAGGCCATATAGCGGCCTGGGAGCCTTCGATTTCGGCACTCTACCTCTACGATCCGGAATCGGCGCGCGCGCAGGCGAAAGCGTCGACGGAGCGCTGGGCCAAGGGAGAAACGCTGGGCCCCCTCGACGGCATCCCGGCGACGCTGAAAGAGCTGATCGCCACGAAGGGCCAGCCGGTGCCGCTCGGCACGAGGGCAGTGGAACTGAAGCCGGCGGACGCCGACGCACCGGCCGCCGCCCGGCTGCGCGAAGACGGCGCGGTGATCTTCGCCAAGACGACCTGCCCCGATTACGGCATGCTTTCCTCCGGGCTTTCGAGCTTTCATCCTCTCAGCCGCAATCCCTGGAACACCGCGCAGAATCCCGGCGGATCGAGCGCCGGGGCTTCCGCAGCGGCGGCGGCCGGCTACGGACCGCTGCATATCGGCACCGATATCGGCGGCTCGGTGCGCCTTCCCGCCGGCTGGACCGGCATCTTCGGCTTCAAGCCGAGCCATGGGCGCATTCCGGCCGATCCCTATTATGTCGGGCGCTGCGTCGGGCCGATGGCGCGCACAGTCGAGGACGCGGCCTTTTCGATGGCGACGCTGTCACGGCCGGACTGGCGCGACGGCACCAGTCTGCCGCCGAACGATTTCAACTGGATGGATCTCGACATCGACCTATCGGGCATGAAGATCGGGCTAATGCTCGATGCCGGCTGCGGGCTTACGGTGGAGGACGAGATCAGGGTCGCGGTCGAAGCGGCGGCGCAGCAGTTCGAGAAGGCCGGTGCGACCATTGTATCAGTCCAGCCGGTGCTGACGCGCGCGATGCTGGATGGCCTCGACAAATTCTGGCGGTCTCGGTTCTGGGGCGATATCGCCGAGCTCGACGACATCAGGCGCGACAGCATCCTGCCCTATATCAGGGATTGGGCGATGGGCGGCGCCGACATCAGCGGTGTCGATGCGGTCAGGGGCTTCAACCAGACGATCGAGATGCGCAAGAGCTGCGGACAGCTGTTTACCGAGGTCGACGCCCTGCTTTCGCCGACCAATCCGATCATCTCCTATCCGGCCGAATGGGCATCGCCGACCAACGATCCGGCCCTGCCGTTCGAGCATATCGGTTTCACCGTGCCGTGGAACATGTCGGAGCAGCCGGCCGCCTCGATCAATTGCGGTTTCTCCCGATCAGGGATGCCGATCGGCCTGCAGATCGTCGGGCCGCGTTTCGACGACATGCGGGTGCTGAGGCTGTCGAAAGCCTTCGAGGACTGGACCGGCGGAGTAAGATCCTGGCCGCGACCTCCGATCAGCTGATCGGGCGGCGATAGCCGGTCGGTTGCTCGTAGAGCCAGCCGATGCGCTCGACGGCGGCCGCGAAATTCTCGCGCGCCACCGTCATGCTATGGCCGTTGGCGTGCAGAATGGTTTCCGTATCCTCGAAGACGGCGACATGGCCCTTCCAGAATACGAGGTCGCCACGGTGGATTTCGGAGCGGTCGATCGGCTGGCCGAGGCTTGCTGCCTGCAGGTCGGTATCGCGCGGCGCAGCTCTGCCCGTCATCAGCATCGCCAGCTGGACGAGGCCGGAGCAATCGATGCCGAGGCCGGAACGTCCGCCCCAGAGGTAGGGCGTTTCCAGGAAACGGGCGACGATCTCCACGTAATCGGCGCCATCGAGAGCGCCGATCGGCTGGACGTGCTTGGCAAAGATCGCCGTTCCGTCCTCGAGCACGACGTAGCGATTGCCCCGCGCTTCCGCCTCGCCGGCGACGTAGACGCGGCTTCCCATCGACACGATGGCCTGGTGGGGCTTGCGCAGTTCCGGTTCGGGATAGACGAAGCTGCGCTGCACGGTGACGATATGGGTCGGCGCCGGCCTGCCTTCTAAGAGCGCGTCCGCAGCGACATAACCGACATAACCGTCCGCGGCGGCTTTCACCCAGCACCAGCCGTTGGCGCGATCGAAAACCGTCACATCCTCGCCGAGAAGCAGTTCCGTATCGATGCCGCGGGCAAGGTCCGGTTCAGGGCGCACGGCCAGGACAGGAACGGCGACACGCGCCGGCGCGCCCTTCACAAAGCGCGACGCCTCGACCTTGCCTTCGAGGCCGGCTTCCGCGAGATCAGGCCGGTAGGCATGCAGGCGGCGGTCGAGCATCGTCATTCGCGTTCCTTTCAGATCGGCAGCCGGCGGGCCTGATCTCGTATGAGATCGCCGAGCTTTTCCAGGTAAAGCGCACCGCCGACGGTGCGCTTGATGATCACGTTGCGCCGGTCGGCATCGTCACGCACGCGGTCGACCAGACCCATCTCGCCCATCGTATCCAAGGCGCGGGTGATGACCGGCTTGGTGACATCAAGTGTGGCGGCAAGCCCGCGCACCGTGTGCGGCGGCGGCACCAGATAAATATGCAGCAGGATCGCCATCTGGCGCAACGTCAAATCGCGATCGTCGTGGCGGACCTGATCGAGCGCCGCGCCATGCCAGAGCCCCAGCGCCTGCGAGGCGGTCAGTTCGATCGGCACGGCCCCTCCGGAAGATCGTTACGCTAGCGTTCCATTTTCCGGTAGTTGCCATGCACATGCAAGGGGCGCTGGAAATTGCCGCCTGGCAGGGTGAATAAAATTTTAACGATCGGCAGCGAGGCGCAGCGCGTGAACAGGGATCACGCGATGCGCCTCAGCGCTTATTTCTAAAGCATGTTGCGCAAAAGTGTGCAGCGATTTTGCGATACGACATGCGTAAAACAAAGACTTAAAGCGCAAGGAGCGGATCTGAAAGATCGCGACGCGCTTTAGCATGGCATCAGCGCAAGCTCTCACGGATATGGTGAAAGAGCGCGCGGATCGCCTGTGCCTCGCCGCCGCCCGGCGAATGTGGTCGTTCGGCTTGAGCCCAGCCGTAAATGTCGAAATGCGCCCAACTCTTCGCCTTGCTGACGAAACGCTTGAGGAAGAGGGCTGCGGTAATCGCCCCCGCCATGCCGCCGGCAGGGGCATTGGTAAGATCGGCGAACTTGGTGCGGATATCCTTTTCGTAGCCGGAATAGAGCGGCAGGCGCCAGATCGGATCGTCGGTTTCCAGGCTCGCTTCGGTCAGGTCATGCGCCAGATTGGCGTCGTCGGTGAAGAAGGGCGGGAGATCCGGGCCAAGGGCCACGCGGGCAGCGCCGGTCAGCGTCGCCATATCAATCAGCAGATCGGGCTCTTCCTCGTCCGCATAGGCAAGCGCATCGGCAAGGATCAAACGGCCTTCGGCGTCGGTATTGTCGATCTGGACGGTCAAGCCCTTGCGGCTCCGATAGATGTCGCCGGGCCGGAAGGCATTGGACGAGATCGCGTTTTCGACGACGGGGACGATGACGCGCAGGTCGACCTTCAGCTTGGCGTCCATGATCATCAGAGCAAGCCCCATCACATTCGCCGCGCCGCCCATGTCCTTCTTCATCAGCAGCATGGAGGCGGCAGGCTTGATGTCGAGACCGCCGGTGTCGAAGCAGACGCCCTTGCCGACGAGCGTCACCTTGCGATGGCCCTTCTTGCCCCAGCGCATTTCGAGAAGGCGCGGCGCATCGGCGCTGGCGCGGCCGACGGTATGGACCAGCGGGAAGTTTTGCTTGAGCAGGTCGTCACCCGTAATAACCGATATCTCCGCCTTGTAATGTCCGGCCAGGCCACGGAAAACGGCCTCGAGCTGTACCGGCCCCATGTCATTCGTCGGCGTATTGATCAGGTCGCGGGCGAGAAAGACGCCGGCGAGCTGGCGCTTGATGTCGGCGGCGTCGGCATCACGGGGGATCATCAGCGTCGCCGCCGGCGATTTTTCGGATTTGTAACGGTCGAAACGGTAGCTGCCGAGCCCAAAGCCGAGAGCCAGGCGATTTGCCGTCAGCGGCGCGGTCTCGATGTGCCAGTCGCCGGCCGGCAGCGCACGAGCGAGCCGGCCGGTGATGTAAGGCTGCTCGGATGGATTGGTGCCGAGGCCGTAAAGCGCGCCGCCGAGATGGCCTTCGGCCGTCGGGATCAGCAGCAGCGACCCACTTTCGGCCTTGTAGCCTGCCCGGCGCGCCCAATCGAGCGCGATCGGATCGATCGTGCCGGTCTCGATATGGGCAGGCGTGACGGCAAAGATCGGCAGCGTCAAACCACCCTTCGTGTTGAAAGGGGTCGGTCTCTCGATGAACTGATAGGGGGCCATGATTGTCCTTCGGCGGTCGTAAGGAATCGTTCCTTAACGGTCTGTTAGGGTTAACAGACTATTGCTGGAGCGAAGATTGCGTCAAACCTTTCCCTGTTCCGCTTCGAGGTCAGGCGCCGATTTCGGAATCCAGGAACGCATCATGCCTGCCTCGCTCACCACATTCACGAATCGTATCCTGCAGGGCGCTGCGGCCTCGCTGATCGTCCTTGCGCTTGCCGGCTGCTCGACGACCAAGGACCGGATGACAACCGGCTCGGTGCCGAAGCTCACCAAGCCGGTTGAAGAGATGGACGCGACGGAGCTGCGCTCGGCGACGGACCGGCTCGGCCAGGCCTACGAAAAGAACCCGCGCGATCCCGTCACCGGCGTCAATTATGCCAATCTGCTGCGCATGAACGGCCGCGACACCCAGGCGCTCGCCGTCATGCAGCAAGTGGCCATCGCCAATCCCGGCGACCGCAACGTGCTGGCCGCCTACGGCAAGGCGCAGGCTGCGGCCGGCCAGTTCCAGCAGGCGCTCGACACGATCGGCCGCGCCCAGACACCCGACCGTCCGGACTGGAAGCTGATTTCGGCCCAAGGCGCGATCCTCGACCAGATGGGCCGGGCAAGCGATGCCAGGCAGCGCTACCGCGACGCGCTCGACATCCAGCCGAACGAGCCCTCCATCCTTTCCAACCTCGGCATGTCCTATGTGCTGACCGGCGATTTGCGCACGGCCGAGACCTACCTGCGCTCCGCCGCCGGCCAACCCACAGCCGACAGCCGTGTCAGGCAGAACCTTGCCCTCGTCGTCGGCCTTCAGGGACGATTCCCGGAAGCCGAGCAGATCGCCCGGCGCGAACTTTCGCCGCAGCAGGCCGACGCCAATGTCGCCTATCTTAGAGGCATGCTCTCGCAGCAGAATTCCTGGCAGAAACTCGCCGCCAAGGACAAGACGCCTGGCGCAGCGGGCGGCAGCAATACCAACTGACGGGATCTCCTCTGAGCCTGAGAGCGTCCGAAGTCACTCGCGCGCCAGCCTATCGATCACTTACGCCCGCGAGAATGAGCCGAAGGCCGAGGCCGGCCATGACGGCACCCGCGGTGCGGTCGATCCAGCTCTTCGCGGCAAGATAGAGCCGCCGCGGGTGGCGGGCCGAAAAGGCGAAGGCCACGATCGAATACCACCCCGCCTCCACGACGAACACGCCGAGCGGCAGCGCGACGATGAGACTGAGCGGCACCATCCTCGGTAAAAGTGCGGCAAAGATGCTTGCATAGACGATGATGGTCTTCGGGTTGCTGAGCTGGGTCAGCAGCGCGGTCATGAAGCTCAGTCTCGGCGCGCGATTGCCGTTGACGGCGTCGGAGACCTCGAGCGGCTGACCCGCGCTCCTCCAGATATTGACGGCGATATAGACGAGATAGGCGCCGCCTGCGACCTTCAGCAGGATATAGAGCCATTCGAACTGCGACAGCAGCGCCGTCAGCCCGGCGAGTGCCAGTACGGCAAAAACGACACCGCCGGCGCCCATGCCAAGTGCGGCCACAAGGCCATCCAGCCTCGAACGCGAGATGGCAATCCTGGAGACGACGACGAAGCTCGGGCCGGGGCTCATCGCGCCGACCGCCAAGGCTGCCATGATGCTGACGAAAATGCCCGCAGAAGACATCGGAAACCTCTCTTTTGGATTGAACGAACGCCAGAGCGCTGCGGTTGCATCCGCGGCTGCGATGGTCGTCCATCCCATTTACCAGCTCTGCCGGCGGCGGTCACGCGCGTTTGCCGACGGCGGATCGGACCGACAGTCCTTGATGCACATCGTCCTCTGCCGGAAGCGGTATCCGCTTTCCGGCGCCGGCGCAATCGTCAGAACTTGTCTGCCACCTGAATGCCGGCCGGACCGAGAATGACGGCGATCAGCACCGGCAGGAAGAACAGGATCATCGGCACCGTCAGTTTCGGCGGCAGCGCGGCCGCCTTCTTTTCCGCTTCGTTCATGCGCTCGTCGCGTCCTTCCTGGGCGAGAACGCGTAGCGCCTGGGCGACCGGCGTGCCGTAGCGATCGGCCTGGATCAGCGCCTGAGTCACCGAGCGCACCAGCTCGATCTGGGTGCGCATTGCAAGATTTTCGAGCGCCACCCGGCGATCCGGCAGGAAGGAGAGCTCGGCCGTGGTCAGCACCATCTCCTCGGCGAGCGCCGGCGACTGCTCGCCGAGCTCTTCCGACACACGACGCATCGCGGCCTCGATCGAGATGCCGGATTCGACGCAGATCAGCATCAGGTCCAACGCATCCGGCCAGGCGCGTTTGATCGAGTGCTGGCGCTTGCCCATGCGGTTCGAGATATAGATGTTCGGCGCGTAGAAGCCGAGATAACCGACGCCGATGATGGCGAAGAGACGGATGGGCGTGCCTCGACCGGCGAGGTTGCCGAGGCCGAAGACCCAGACAGCGGCAAGCGTCAGGAAAAGGAAGGGCAGCAGGAAACGCGCCACGAGGAAGGTATTCAGCGCGTTCTCCGAGCGAAACCCTGCGGCACGCAGCTTGTTGACCGTATTGTCGTCGACGAGCGCTTTACGCAGGTTGAAGCGCTCGACGATCTGACGGACCGAGCGATTGTTCTGGCTCCTGAGCGAGGCCTTGCCAGCGCCGGTTTCCATATTCATGCGGGCGCGTTCGCGAGCACGGATCTGCTCGCGCTCAGTCGAAACTGCCTTCATGCGCTTGTTGAGATCGCCGCGCTCGAAGAAAGGAATGGCGATCGTGTAAAAGGTGGCGAAGACGGCGATCGCAACGAATACGGCGATCAGCATGCTCGAATTGGTCAGCGTTGCGGCAAGGTCCTGCGACATGGTGCTTCCTTCCGGCTAAATGTCAAAATTGACCATGTTGCGCATGACGAAGATGCCGATCGACATCCAGATCGCCGAGACACCCATGATGAAATGGCCGCGCGGATCGGTGAAAAGGATCATCATGTAATTCGGCGAAGTGAGATAGACGAGGGTCGCGACGATGAAGGGCAGAGCGCCGATGATAACCGCCGATGCCTTGGCTTCCATCGACAGCGCCGAGACCTTGGCCTTCATCTTCCTGCGCTCGCGCAGTACCTTCGAGAGGTTGCCGATCGCTTCCGACAGATTGCCGCCGGCCTGCGACTGGATGGCGATGACGATGGCGAAGAAGTTGACTTCCTGGAGCGGCATGTGGAGCGTCATGCGGGCGCAGGCGTCGGGGATGCTGAGGCCTACCTGCTGCGCCTCGATCACGCGCCGGAATTCGCTCTTCACCGGGTCGGTGCCTTCGGTGGCGATAAGGCGGATCGCATCGTTGAGCGGCAGACCCGATTTGATCGAGCGCGTGATGACGTCAAGCGCATTGGGAAGCTCGTTGAGAAACTTGGTCTGGCGGCGCTTGATCAGGAAGCCGAGAACCCAGCGCGGCAGACCGAGACCGGCGACGACGGCGATACCGACCATGACCATCCACGATACACCAACGACGAAGGCGACGAACAGCAGCACGGAGGCGAAGATGGCGCTGATGAGATAGAATTTCGCCACTGTGATCGTCAGGCCGGCCTGCACCAGCCGGGATTTCATCGACAGGGTCTTCTTGGTCTTTTCGTGCTGGCGCTTTTCCAGATCCTTCAGATTGTCCTGCACCGATTTGCGGCGCTTCGACAGTTCCTGCACCCGGTCACGGGCAGCCTTGACCTTGACGCGGTCACTTTCGGCCGACTTGACGCGGTTGATGCGGCTCGCCGATTTCTTGTCGGCCTCGATCTTCGAAAACAACAGGGCATAGGCGACCGCCGCCGCGGAGACGGCGGCGAGGACGACGATTGCCAGCACTACCGGATCGAACCCGAACATCTCACCTATTCCTTGGTTTTCGCTTCCATCGCGTCGAGGGCGGCGGCAAGACGCTTTTCCTCGTTGAAGTAGCGAGCGCGATCCCAGAAATGCGGCTTGCCGACGCCGGTCGACATGTGCCGGCCGATCAGCCGGCCGTTCGCATCCTCGCCTTCGATCTCGTAGCGCATCAGATCCTGGGTGATGATGACATCGCCTTCCATGCCGATCACCTCGGTGATCTGGGTGATGCGGCGCGAACCGTCACGAAGGCGTGCCGCCTGAATGACGACGTCGACCGAGCTGGAAATGATCTCGCGCACCGTCTTTGCCGGCAAGGTAAAGCCGCCCATGGCGATCATCGATTCGATACGGCTCAGGCATTCGCGCGGCGTGTTGGCGTGGATCGTGCCCATCGAACCGTCGTGACCGGTGTTCATCGCCTGCAGCAGGTCGAAAACCTCCGGTCCGCGCACTTCGCCGACGATGATGCGCTCGGGACGCATGCGCAGGCAGTTCTTGACGAGATCGCGCATGGTGATTTCGCCCTCGCCTTCGATATTCGGCGGGCGCGTTTCGAGGCGCACGACATGCGGCTGCTGCAGCTGCAGTTCGGCCGTATCCTCGCAGGTGATGACGCGCTCATCCCTGTCGATATAGTTGGTAAGGCAGTTCAGCAGCGTCGTTTTGCCCGAGCCGGTGCCGCCCGAAATGACGACGTTGCAGCGCACGCGCCCGATGATCTGCAGCACGGTTGCGCCTTCCGGCGTGATCGCGCCGAAACGGACGAGTTGATCGAGCGTCAGCTTGTCCTTCTTGAACTTGCGGATGGTGAGCGCCGGCCCGTCGATCGACAGCGGCGGCGCGATGACGTTGACGCGCGAACCATCCGGCAGGCGCGCGTCGCAGATCGGGCTCGATTCGTCGACACGGCGGCCGACCTGGCTGACGATGCGTTGGCAGATCGAGAGAAGCTGCGCATTGTCGCGGAAGCGGATCTCCGATTCAATCGTCTTGCCGCCGACTTCGATGAAAGTCTGGCCGGCGCCGTTGACCATGATATCGGCGATATCGTCGCGCGCGAGCAACGGCTCCAGCGGGCCGTAGCCGAGGACGTCGTTGCAGATATCCTCGAGCAGCTCTTCCTGCTCAGAGATCGACATCGCAAAGTTCTTGATGGTGATGATGTCGTTGACGATGTCGCGGATTTCCTCACGCGCACTTTCACCGTCAAGCTTGGAAAGCTGCGAGAGATCGATCGTATCGATCAGCGCGGAAAAGACCTGCGCCTTGGTGTCGTAATATTCATCGGTGCGGGCCGGGCGCTTGCGCTGCGGCGTCTGCATTGGCGGTGGCGTCACCTGCTGGCGCACGGGCTCGCGCGAGGGTTCGACCAGAATGGAGGGGGAAGAGGCCGCAGGGGCGGCGGCCGGAACCGGCGGCGGCGGAGCAATCGCCCCTCCGACCTTTCCGGAACCTTCGTTTCCGCGTTTTCCAAACATACCGCTCGATCCAATCTGCTCGTTCTAGAGCATTTCCCGATCTCTCCGAGTCAAGGAAATGCTCTATCTTTTAGTTTTCACGCAATTCCGGACGAAAACCGCTGCACACTTTTGCTGGAATTGCTCATCGTCTACTTGCGCTTCAAGAGGCCCAGCAGGCCGCCTTTCTTCGCCTTCTTGATTGCGACCCGGCCGGTGACGATGTGCGATATCTGCGAAAATGTTTCCGCCGTCGGCGATTTCGGGTCGACTTCGGAAATCATCCGGCCGCTATTGGCGGCGTTGCCGAAAAGATTGATGTCGAAGGGGATGATCGCGATCGGATCGATCTCCAGTGGTTCACAGAAATCCGACGGCGAAATCTCCGGACGTTTCGGCATGCCGACCTGATTGAGGATGAGATGCGGCGGCCTGTCGTTCGGCCGCATCTTGCGCAGCGCGTCCAGCATGTTCTTGGCGTTGCGCAAGTTGGCGAGATCGGGAACCGCTGTGATGACCACCTCGTCGACGCTCGACAGCACTGAGCGCGTCCATTCCGACCATGCATGCGGAACATCGAGCACGGTGACAGGCGCGCTGCGCTGCAGAACATCGAGGACCGGCTGGAAAGCCTGGCCGTCGAAATCATAGGCCCGGTCGAGCAGCGAGGGTGCCGCAAGCAGCGACAGATGCTCGGAGCATTTCGTCAGCAGGCGGTCGAGGAAGACTTCGTCGAGACGATCGGGCGCGAAGACCGCTTCGGCGATGCCCTGGGCCGGATCCTGGTCGAAATCGATGTTCGCCGTGCCATAGGGCAGGTCGAGATCGGCGAGGATCGTCTCGGTGGAGAAGAGATTGGAAATGCCGAAGGCGCAATTATGCGCGATGGTCGAGGCACCGGTGCCACCCTTCGAGCCGATGAAGGCGATGCTGCGGCCAAGCGGCTCGGCGTCCGGATCGACGAAGATCGAGGCCATCGCCGCCAGGATATCGGGCATGGCGACAGGCTGGACCATATATTCGGAAATGCCGTTGCGGATGAGTTCGCGATAAAGGCCAATATCGTTGTAATAACCGATAATGACGACCTTGGTCGTCGGATCGCAGACGGCGGCGAGCGGCGCGAGTTCGGCAAGGAGGTTCGCGGCATTCGCCTTGGTCTCGAGGATGATGAGGTTCGGCGTCGGGGCGCCGGAAAACATATTGGCGGCAGCGGCGATGCCGCCGCTGGTGATGCGCATGCTGACTTTCGCTACACGCCGATCATTGACGCAGCGCTCCATAACATGCTGCAGGGCCTCGCTCTCGCAGAATGCATGGACGGAGATGCGCGGCAGCGGCCGCATGTTTTCCAGATCCGCCATACGCACCGCCTCGTCGGCGTTGCGAAGCTCGCTGGGATTCCGGATTTCGTATTCGATCGCGCTCATCGTTCCGTTCCGCCTCAGAAGCCGCTGTTGCTGTCGGCAACATCTTCGATCGTGGATGTCGTCGTCCGGTATTCCTGGATCGCATTGTTGCGCCGCTGCGCGTCGATCGGAGTCATGCCGCGGGGTGCCACCAGATCCTCCGGATTGGCTATCTGGGCGGCCAGGTTGTTCTGCGAAGCGCAGCCGAAATTATAGTAATTCTGGTTGGTCAAATCGTTCGAGATGTCCTTGGGCCACTGACCGCATTGCGTGGTGATCGCGGTGGTGCCGGTAAAACTCAACCGGATCGGCGCCGCATCGCCCGCGCCGGCGGCGGCATAGGATGTGTTGACGATCTTCGAGCTTGCGATCCCCCGCGACGCCAACTCGGCACGGACCTGATTGCGCAGCTGATAGGCTGCTGCCGAATTGGGCGAACCTTGCGGCGACAGCACGTAAACCGGGCCTGAGGCGCGCGAGATGTAGTTTGCGGCAAAGCCGCGGATGAGGTCGCGCTGGGCGATGGTCAGGCGGCGATCGGTCGAGGCGACGGGTATATCCACCGTCTGCTCCGCCTCCGTGACGATGATCGGGTGGCGGGCGCGGTAGTCATCCGGAATGCCGCCGGTCGTCAGTTGGTCGTGCGGACCGGCGCATCCGGAAAGGACGGCCACCGAAATGGCGGCTGCGGCCAAAAGCGCCTTCGAGATTCCGAGGTGGGGTGTCGTCGAATTCATATGGGCCATCGCCTGATCTCTGTTTTCTGCCATTGCTGCCGATCGTGCCCCGCTCATTTGTAGATGAACCCGATCGAGCCGTGGAACTGCGCGTCGGCGACAGGCGCCTCGCTGCGGCCATAGACCTTGTTGACACGGTTGAGGAAGAAGGTTGCGCCATCGTTTTCGGGGCTGAAATTGTCGTCCGGCCGGTTGAGTTGATTGCGCGCCACCGGACGTACCAGATAGGGCGTTGCGATGATGACGAGCTCGGTTTCCTGACGCTCGAAACCTTTCTGGCGGAAGAGCGTGCCGAGCAGTGGGATCTTCGAGACGCCTGGTGTGCCGCCCATCGTCTGGGAAACGTTGTCGCGGATAAGGCCGGCGAGCGCGATCGAACCGCCCGAGGGCAGCTCCACCGAAGTCTCCGCCGAACGGCGCTGATAGGTGGCGTTGCCGCTGCCGGCCACCGGTTCGGAGACATTGGTCTTGATCTGCAGGCTGATGCGTCCCGATGACAGCACGACTGGTTTGAAGGCGAGGTTGATACCGTAGTTAAACGGCGTGACGGTGACATTGCCGTTGCTGTCGGTCGTCGAATAAAGTTGCTGGCCGCCGGAATTGAAGGTCGCGGCCTGGCCCGATATCGCCGTCAGCGTCGGCTCGGCGAGCGTCTTGACGACTTTGGCCTGCTCCAGCGCGTTGAGGTAGGTCGAAATATCGTATTTGCCGATCGAGCTCTTGAAGAGCGCCGCCAGGCCGCCGCCAACCGTCGATGTGGCACTGTCGGTGCCGGGACTGCCGAGTTGGGCGACCGTCATGCCGGAGGAATTGGAAACCAGATTGTCGAAGCCGAGTTGCTTCAGCACCTCGCGGCGGACCTCCGCGATCGTCACCTTGAGGGTGACCTGGTCCTCGCCCTCAATCTGCAGGAGGTTGACGACCTGCGAAGTCTGACGGCCTTCGGCAAAGAGCGCGACGGAACTGTCGCCGCCGGTGCCGGATGCCGTCTCTGTTCTGGTCGTCGCCTCACCACCCTTCAGGAAGACCTGCGCCAGATCGGCCGCCTGCGTGGCATCCTGTGGCGTGCGCACGGTGCCGGTCAGCACGATGTTGTCGGAGACGATTTCGACGTTGATGTTGGAGTCGGGAATGAAGCGGCGAAGATTGACTTCGAGGCCGGAGACGTCGCGCTCGATCTCGATATCGAGATTGACGATCTCCTGTCCACCGGCGCCGAAGACAAAGATATTGGTCTGGCCGACCTTCTTGCCGAACAGGTAGATGCGCCGCGATGTGCGGGTCACAGCATCGGCCATGGTCGGATCGGAGACGAGGATATCATGCGCGTCCTCCGGCAGATCGACGACGACGGCCTTGTTGAGGCCGAGCTTCAGCCGGCGATGGGCATTGGAGCCGGTCTGCGAGATCCGGACCAGGCTATCGGAATCGGCGCGCGCCTCGCCTGCGCCGAGAAGCGGAGCGAAAGAGGCGGGCACTATACCGGAGACTCCGATTGCCAGCGAAAGGCAACCTGTCAGGAGAGGTCCGGCGCGCCGCGTTGAATTGCCCATTTGCACGTCCTTTTACTCCGCCTTCGGTGCTGCGCTGGCATCCGTGACGATGGCGCCCGACTTGATGACCTGAATGATCGCACTGCCGTTGTCGCCGCTCAGGAGATAGTCGGCTGCACTTGTATCCTGCTCCTGCGCATCGGCGACTGAGCGCAGCGCGAGCGACAGCCGGTCCGCCATCTGCTGGGCGACAGCCAGAACCTTCGTTTGATCAGGGGTGAGCTCGAGTGTTGCGGTCGTGCCGACCACCGATTTCGAGCCATCGTCCTTTTCCTGGATCTGCTGGTCGATGGCGAGAACGCGGACATTGCTCAGCACGGTTTCGGTAATGAGCTTGTCGGCTTCGGTACCCTTGCGGACCATGATGACGTCGACGCGGTCGTTCGGCAGGATGAAACCACCGGCGCCGGTTGCCACCGATATCTCGGTCGCCACGGCGCGCTTGCCGGCCGGCAATAGCGAGGAAAGGATGCGGCTGCTGGAATCGGCGACCTTTTCCGGCCGGATCGGTTCGCCTTCGAAGATCGGAAGACGCACGACGGCGCCCTGCAGATCCTTGATCGCATCCGGCTTGTCGGCTTCGGTGATGAGGCCCGGGACGACGCCGCCCTGCGGCCAGGCCATCCAGTGCACCAACTTGTCGTCCAGCCTTGCGCCGACCGGCAGATTGGCGCTCGAGACGAGGATGTTGACGGTAGGCTCCTTCTCGACGACCGAGCGGACCTGGGTGACGACACCGCCACTGCCCGCCATGCGCATTGCCAGGAGGCCGGCGAGGCCGGCTGCCACCACGGCGACAGCTAGGATTATAAGGCGAGCCGGTTTCATCGATCATTCCTCAGGGCACGATATGTTCGCCCTGTAGAATGCTCAGCAATTGGTATAATTATGGTTAATGGAACGCTTACATTTTAAGTTAACGGGCATTTAAAATGCCGTTATTTCAGGCTTTCCAGCGCGGCGAGGAACAGCGGCGAGGAAGGAAAGGCCATGAAGCCGCCGATCGCGATYGCGATGCCGTAGGGGATCTTCTTGGCGTGGAGGACCGAGTTCGGCAGGGGTAGGCCGATTGCGAGGATGCTGTCTGATTGTGCTCGCACCAGCAGGATCAACAAGGTGACGAGGCCACCGATCATGGCAACGTCGGTCATCAGGAACGCAAGGGATTGATTGAGACCGAACCAGAGCGCGGTGGCGCTCAACAGCTTGGCGTCGCCGCCGCCCATCACATTGAAGGCAAATAGGGCGAAACAGGCGCTAAAGACAATGGCGGCAGCGGCAACATGCATGCCGATCGCCTCCAGGCCCAGGCCTGAGAGCGGCGCGAGTACGAGGAAAGAGGCGGTCAGGATCAGGGAAATACGGTTCGGGATCGTCATGGTGAACAGATCCGAGAAAGCCGCCATAGCGAGGCAGAGTGGCAGTATCACGAAGACAGCGTCTGCGATCATGCGTATACCCGATCATAACGAGATGCAAAAAGGCTCACGGCCGTTCAGCCTGTGAGCCCGCTCGGATAGTTCGGCCGGAGCAAATCCGGCCGGCATTGTGCGGATGCCGCTAGGCGGTCGCTGGCTCAGCCGCCACTCGCGGTGACGGAGCTGTCCATCTTGGTGCTCAGGCCGTTAAACGTATTGCCGATCTTGCCGCCGAGGCTCGTTGCGCCGGTGATGAGCGCTACGGAAATGAGGGCGGCAATCAGGCCGTATTCGATTGCGGTCGCGCCGGATTCGTCCTTCAGAAAACGGCTAAAAAGCTTGGTCATGGTAACTCCTAACTCCAGTTGATGTTCAGCACGTCCGCCAACTGTTTGCCGTTGATCGGATGACTTCAACCTAGCGAATGGCCGTTTCCATCGGCTTAAGGAAAAGAGTTAACGACATGTGAACGAGACAACAGGCCTTTGTAGAGTCAGTATTTTCTTACGCGCTTACCTCAATATTTAACAATATTCCGGGAATAATCGCTGCATTCATCCGGAAATAGCACAAATTCCGTCTCCAACCGAAGCGTGCGTCGCCCGGAGACCGTGCCAGATCGGAGCGTTACGCTTCATCCTGGAACAGCGCGGCAGACTTAAGGCTTCGTTCACCATTTTTTTCCATTCTATGTGCATATTGCGCTGTGATCGTGAAAGAGGACCAAATGTCATCGAGCGGCAAAACCATTTTCTTTGCCGGCATGATCGCCGTTTTCGGTATTTCGGGAGTTTCCGCGGCCGCAGACGATGACATGCTGCGCGTCTATATGGATCACGCGCGCGTATTGAAGCTCGACCGCCCCGTCAGCAAGGTGATCGTCGGCAATGCCAAGGTCGCCGATGCGACCGTCGCCGACGCCAAGACCATCGTGCTGACAGGACGCAGCTTCGGCACCACCAATCTGGTCCTTCTCGATGCCGACGGCAATGCGATCCTCGACGAGCGCATCCTGGTGTCGATCGACGAGGGCAATACGGTGCGCGTCTACCGACAGACCGAGCGCTCCGTGCTGTCCTGCACGCCGAACTGCGAGCAGCATGCGCAGCAAGCGGCCACCACGACCGCCTCACCCTGAGTACTATCTGGGAGCTTCCTCGACCATTCGTTAAAATCGTCGTGTCAGGTTGAAACGGAAAATCAACGAACAGACCGTAGTCTGACGAGTGGAAAATATCGCTCGGGTCCAGGCAATGACGGCAATTGATCAGCAGACGGATAAGCGGCGCGCCT
This sequence comes from Rhizobium sp. P1_E1, assembly GCF_056406015.1. Lineage (NCBI taxonomy): Bacteria > Pseudomonadati > Pseudomonadota > Alphaproteobacteria > Hyphomicrobiales > Rhizobiaceae > Rhizobium > Rhizobium sp. P1_E1. The sequence continues at coordinate 222,861 of NZ_JBFUAY010000001.1, forward strand.
TCGCCCCGTTCCGTTTCTCACGGTTTCGCGCTCTCGCCCGTTCGCGCGACGGCGCAGCGGCGATCGAATTCGCGCTGCTCGCCATTCCCTATTTCCTGGTGATTTTCGCAATCCTCGAAACTTTCGTCGCCTTCGCCGCCGAAGAACTCGTCTCCAACGGCGTTGATACGATGAGCCGCCGGATGCGAACCGGGCAGATCACCTATAATCTCGGCCGCACGACAGATATGAACCAGGCGCAATTCCGCCAGGCTTTCTGCGATGAGATCTCGATCCTGGTCCGCTGCTCGGCGAGCGAAGTCGCCACACCGAGCAAGCTCTACCTGGACGTACAGACGTTCAGTACCTTCTCGGCCATTCCGACGACGATCCCCAAGCTTTCCACCGACAAATATGCCGATATCAACACGGCGGCCTTCAAATATGCGCCGGGCGGCGCCGGCACGATCAACATGATGCGCGCCTATTACCGCTGGGAAATCATCACGGACCTGGTCCGGCCCTATATCACCACGATACGCCCCTCCGACGGTTCGATGCCGAGCCAATATCTGATCGTCGCAACCGCGGCCTTCCAGAACGAGCAGTATCCATAATGGCGTTGCGCAACCCGTTCACCAGATTGGTCCTGACGGCGCGGCGACTGGCCCGAGACCGCAAGGGCGCCGGAGCGATCGAATTCGCGATCCTCTTTCCCGTATTGATCATGCTCTATATCGGCGCTTTCGAGATTACGATCGGCCTCAGCGTCAGCAAGCGCGCGACACGCGCCGCAGGAACGGTGGCCGATCTCGTCACCCAGCAGCAATCCGTCACGAAGAGCGCGCTCGCGCAGATGCCATCGGTCGCAACGGCGATCTTCGTACCCTACAACTCGACGTCGCTAACGCTGAAGATCACCGGCATTACCATCGATGCCAGCGCCAATGCGAAGGTGCTCTGGTCCTGGGCGCAGGACGGGACGGTGCCCTATGCCAAGAACGCCACGGTGAGCAACGTGCCGTCTGATATGAAGACGGCGAACAGTTTCCTGGTCCGGACCGAGCTCAGCATCCCCTATACGATGTTCCTGTTCGCGCCGAACTTCATGCCGGACGGCATGCGCACGATCACCATCAGCCGCAGTTATTTCTACCGCCAGCGGCAAGGCGACTCGATCCCCTGCGGCGACTGCTGACGGCCTTTCCCACTTCTCGAATTTGCCAAGCCGGCCGCAGCATTATATGGCTGGATTTCAGCCGCCTCCGACATTCCAGAGGCCGGCGATCGGCTCTCTCGGGTGTAAAATGGCGCGTGCCTTTCTTTTCGTTCTGGATTCCTTCGGCGTTGGCGGAGCGCCGGATGCGTCGGCCTATGGTGACGAGGGCGCCGATACGCTCGGCCATATCGCCGAGTTCTGCGCAGCCGGCGCCGGGGACCGCGCCGGATTGCGCGAAGGGCCGCTTTCCCTGCCCAACATGTCGGAACTCGGGCTGATGCACATTGCACGGTCGGCCTCCGGCCGGTTTCCTGCCGGCATGCCCGTCCCGGAGAAGGTCTACGGCATTTATGGCGCCGCCACCGAAATCTCACGCGGCAAGGACACGCCATCGGGCCATTGGGAGATCGCGGGAACACCTGTCAATTTCGATTGGGGTTATTTCCCGATCGAGGGCGACGCCTTTCCTCAGGAATTCATCGAGGCGCTATGCAAGGAAGTCGGGGTGTCCGGCATTCTCGGCAACTGCCATGCCTCGGGAACAGAGATCATCGCCCGACTCGGCGAGGAACATATCCGCACCGGCAAGCCGATCTGCTATACCTCCTCGGATTCGGTCTTCCAGGTCGCTGCGCACGAGGTGCATTTCGGCCTCGATCGTCTGCTCGCCTTCTGCCGTTTGGCCAGGGGGCTGCTCGATCCCTACAATATCGGCCGCGTCATCGCCCGGCCCTTCATCGGCCAGTCCGTCTCTACCTTCCAGCGCACAGGAAACCGGCGCGACTTTTCTGTGCTGCCGCCGGAGCCGACGTTGCTCGACCGGCTTATCGAGCACGCCCGGCACGTGCATGCTGTGGGAAAGATCGGCGATATCTTCGCGCATCAGGGTATCTCGCGGGTCATCAAGGCGAACGGCAACGAGGCGCTGATGGATGCGTCGCTTTCGGCGATTGACGAGGCTGAGGACGGCGATCTCGTCTTCACCAATTTCGTCGATTTCGACATGATCTATGGCCATCGCCGCGACGTGCCGGGTTATGCCGCAGCCCTCGAGGCCTTCGATGCGCGCTTGCCCGAAGTCCACAAGAAACTGAAGCCCGGCGATCTCGTCGTACTCACCGCCGATCATGGCTGCGATCCGACCTGGCGCGGCACGGACCATACGCGCGAGCGCGTGCCTGTTATCGCCTATGGCCCGGGCATCCGGTCGCGTTCGATCGGCGTGCGCCGCAGCTATGCCGATATCGGCGAGAGCATCGCTCGGCATCTCGGCATCCCGACCGGGCCGCACGGAAGGAGCTTTCTGTGACATCGCATTTGAAGAAGGTCGAACTGCACTGCCATCTGGAGGGTGCGGCCCCTCCAGCTCTGACCGCGGCGCAGGCGCAGAAATATGGCGTCGACATCAGCGCTGAACTTCGCGACGGAGCCTATGTCTGGCATGATTTCGCAAGCTTCCTCGAATGTTACGACAAGGTTTCCGAGGTCTACAGGACCGAGGAGGACTATGCGCTTCTGACCGAAACCTATCTCGACGAACTCGCCGGCATCCATACCATCTACAGCGAGCTCATCGTTTCGCCCGATCACGGCAAGCGCATCGGCCTGGGGGCCGACGCCTATATTGCGGGTATCTGCGAAGGCATCCGGCGGGCTAGGGAAAAGAGCGGCATCGAGGCCCGGCTGATCGTCACCGGCGAGCGGCATTTCGGTCCGGAGAGCGTGATTGGTGCTGCCGAATATGCTGTTAAGGCCGGCAATCCTCTGATTACCGGCTTCAACCTTGCCGGCGAGGAGCGCATGGGGCGCGTCGCCGATTATGCCCGCGCCTTCGATATCGCCCGCGATGCCGGCCTCGGGCTAACCATCCATGCCGGTGAGGTTTGCGGCGCCTTCAGCGTCGCCGACGCGCTCGATGCGGTGCGCCCCTCGCGCATCGGTCATGGCGTGCGCGCCATCGAGGATCTTGACTTGGTGAAGCGGCTTGCCGATCTCGGAACTGTGCTCGAGATCTGCCCAGGCTCCAATATCGCGCTCGGGGTGTTTCCCGATTTTGCTTCCCATCCGCTGCGCCGGCTGAAGGAAGCAGGCGTGGGGGTGACGATCAGCTCGGACGATCCGCCTTTCTTCCATACATCGCTTAAGCAGGAATACGAATTTGCCGCAGGGGTTTTCGGTTTCAGCGACGCCGAGATTGACGCGATGACACGCACTGCGATCGAGGCAGCCTTCGTCGACGAGCAGACGCGCAAGGTCTTGCTCGCCCGGCTTTGAGGGTAGAGGTTGGGGAAGATCGGCGCAAATTGACCACCACTCTTGCGGTCGGGCCGATTTCCGTGAAAGAAACATTCGATAGAAAGAATGAAAGGCTTCCCCATGGACGGCGTCACGGTCATCGATCATCCGCTTGTGCAGCACAAGCTCACCATCATGCGGCGCAAGGAGACATCGACGGGAAGTTTCCGGCGTTTGCTGCGCGAAATCTCGACACTGCTCTGCTACGAGGTGACCCGCGATCTCGAACTGACAATGGAAACGATCGAGACACCGTTGCAGACGATGGAGTCGCCGATCCTCGAAGGCAAGAAGCTGGTCTTCGCCTCGATCCTGCGCGCCGGCAACGGATTGCTCGAAGGCATGCTCGATCTCGTGCCATCCGCGCGCGTCTCGCATATCGGCGTCTATCGCGACCACGAGACGCTGCAGCCGGTCGAATATTACTTCAAGGCGCCGGAGGACGTGGCCGAGCGACTGATCATCGTCGTCGACCCGATGCTTGCAACCGGCAATTCCTCGATCTCGGCAATCGACAAGCTCAAGGAGCGCGGCGCCCACAATATCCGCTTCCTCTGCCTGCTTGCCGCGCCGGAAGGCATCCGCAACTTCCGTGCGGCGCATCCCGATGTTCCGGTTTTCACCGCATCGATCGACAGTCATCTCAACGAGAAGGGCTATATCGTGCCCGGTCTCGGCGATGCCGGCGACCGCATGTACGGCACCAAGTAATTTCAGCCTTCCTTTACCAAATCGAAAGACTTTACGGCCCGGTGGTTCACTCCGGGCCTTTCGGCGTCGATATTAGCAACTTATCAGCACTTGAGGTTTAGGAGGTCTGAAGCATGAGGCCCCGCATGAAGCGGGGTTTATACAGGAAGGATTTCTGTTTCATGCTCGTGCGTACCGTCCTATTCGCCAGCATCGCCGCGGTGCTCGCCACACAGGTGCCTTCCTTCTTCGGAGGCACCAGCCAGCAGCCTGCTGACGCTCTCTCCGCCAATTATGTATCGACCGAAACCGACCAACCGGCCGCACCGGAGCCCGTCTACGGCAGCAATGCGATCCGCCTGCAGGCCGATGCACAGGGCCACTATACCGGCAGCTTCAAGATCAACGGCAAGCCGGTGCAAGGTCTGATCGATACCGGCGCCACCTATGTGGCGCTCAACGAGACGCTCGCCCGCCGACTGGGCTTCACCGCCAACCAGCTCGATTTCCGCTACGGGGTGAACACTGCGAACGGCCAGACGAAGGCCGCGCATGTGACACTCGACCGGGTCGAAATCGGCGGCATTCGCGTCCGCGATGTCGAAGCCTTCGTCCTGAGGGACGATGCGCTGACGACGACGCTGGTCGGCATTAGTTTCCTGCAGAAGCTCGCCTCCTATTCCGTCGCCGACGGTTCGCTCAGCCTCAAGCAGTAAACTGCGTCAAACAAGGCCTGCAATCACCGGCGTCGTCTCCGGCTTGTCGTCAGTAATGCGGTAGTGCATGGCAAGCGCCGCAGCCGCCCTCTCCGCCGCGGCTTCGTCAGCGGCATGAACGAGAGCGATCGGTTCGCCCGCGGTCACATGGGTGCCAAGCGGCAGGAGTTCGGAAAAGCCGACGCGATGGTCGATCCGATCCGACGGATGGCGTCTTCCGCCGCCGAGATCGATGACGCTAACGCCGATACCGCGCGCATCGCAGGCGGCAAGCCAGCCGGAACGGGCGGCCGGAACGGGTTTTTCCACAGGCGCCCTGGCCAGGTGTCGGTCGGGATTTTCGATGAGGTCGGACGGGCCGCCGAGCATCGATACCATACGCGCGAAGACTTCAGCCGCCTTTCCCGATGACAAGGCCTGACGCGCCATCCCCTCGGCTTCGTCAGGCGAAGCGGCGATGCCTGATTTCACCAGCATCTCGGCGGCGAAGGCGAGAACGACGATATCAAGCCGCGTGTCTCTTTTCCTGCCTGCCAGGAAATCCAGGCAGTTGCGCATCTCGACGGCATTGCCGGCACTATCGGCAAGCGGCTGGTTCATGTCGGTGATCAGGGCCGAGGTTTTCACGCCTGCGCCATTGGCCACCTCGACCAGCGACTGCGCCAGGATCTCCGCCTGGCCGCGGTCAGCCATGAAGGCGCCGTTGCCAACCTTGACGTCAAGCACCAGCGTCTCGAGCCCGGCCGCAAGTTTCTTCGAGAGGATAGAGGCGGTGATGAGGGGAATGGAATCGACGGTGGCGGTCACATCGCGCACGGCATAGAGCCTGCCGTCGGCGGGCGCCAAGGTGCCGGTCTGGCCGATGATGGCGCATCCCGCCTCCTTCACGACCTTGTGGAACAGGTCGGCGTCCGGAGTGATCCTATAGCCGGGAATGGATTCGAGCTTATCCAGTGTGCCGCCGGTATGGCCGAGACCGCGTCCGGAGATCATCGGAACGGCGAGGCCGCAGGCGGCGGCGATCGGCGCCAGCATCAGCGAAACATTGTCGCCGACGCCGCCGGTCGAATGTTTGTCGGCGATCGGGCGGTCGATATCGGCCCATTGCAGCCTGTCACCGGAATCGGCCATCGCCAGCGTCAAGGCCACGATTTCGGCCCGCGACATGCCCTTGAACCAGACGGCCATGGCGAATGCGCCGATCTGGCCTTCCGACAATCGACCGGCAGCGAGTGCCGCGATGAAGGACCTGATATCGGCGGCGTCGAGTTCGTCGCCATCGCGCTTACGCCGAATGATCTCCTGCGGAATCATTTCAGTAGCTCGACGCCGCAGCCGGTGCCGACTGTGTTCCACTTAGAACCGCCAGGATATCGTCGAGCAGGTCGGAAGCGCCGAAACGGAACGTCGACGGCATCGCCCAGTCCGGTGTCATGATGGTTTCGGCAAGGCTCAGATAGAGTGCGGCATCAGCCACCGAGCCGATACCGCCTGCCGGCTTGAAGCCGACCTTGCGGCCGCTTTCGCGGATAGCGCGGATCATGATATCGGCGGCTTCGAGCGTCGCGTTGACGGCGACCTTGCCAGTGGAGGTCTTGATGAAATCGGCGCCGGCTTCGATGGCGAGTTCGGCGGCACGGCGGATCAATGCCGCATCCTTCAGCTCGCCAGTCTCGATGATGACCTTCAGAAGAACGGGGCCGGCGCATTCGGCGCGCACGGCCTTGACCATGTCGGTCACCGCCTTCTCGTTGCCGGCGAGCAGCTTGCGGTAGGGAATGACCAGATCGATCTCATCGGCCCCATCGGCAATCGCCTCGCGTGCTTCAGCAGCGACATCGGCCACTTCCATATCGCCAGAGGGGAGGTTGACGACGGTCGCGATACGCACGGCATGGCCGGTGCCAAGGATATTGCGGGCCTGAGCGACGAACCGCGGCCAGATGCAGATCGCAGCACTGTTGCCGTAGGGCGTCTGCGCGCGGGCGCAGAGCGCGTCGATCTGCGCCTCGGTGCAATCATCCTTCAAATTGGTGAGGTCGAGAAGAGAAAGGGCGACAGCCGCCGTTTCCCGGTTGGAATAGCTATTCATCTTCGCTTCCTCTAGAGCATGAGGCCGAAAAGTGTGCGCGGTTTTCGGACGACATCATGCTCTAACTATATAATTTAGAACAGGATTCAGATTTTAGGCCGACCCGGCCTAAAATCATCCTGTTCTAGCCGCAATCATGTCTTTCAGTATCGCGGCGAGACGGGCGCCGCCGATGGGCGCCATGTCCTTGGTTTCTTCATGGCTAAGCTCATTGCCGGTCATGCCTGCCCCATAGTTGGTGATAACGGAGGCGGCGGCAACCCTCAGACCCAGCATTCTTGCGATGATCACCTCGGGCACCGTCGACATGCCGACGGCATCGGCGCCAAGGATGCGCGCCATGCGGATTTCTGCCGGCGTTTCAAAGCTTGGACCGGAGAACCACATATAGACACCCTGCGCCAGCTCGATTTTAAGCTTTGCCGCTGCCTTTTGCATCGCCGCGGCAAGTCCGGCGTCATAGGCATTGGTCATGCCGACGAAACGATGATCGCTTTCCTCACCGATCAGCGGGTTCATGCCGGAATAGTTGATATGGTCGGTGATCTGCATCACCGAACCGGGCGGCATGTCGTCGCGCAGCGATCCGGCGGAATTGGTCAGGATCAGCGCTTCGACGCCGAGCGCCTTCAGCACCTCGATCGGCAGGCGCATGGCGTTGGCATCGCCCTTCTCGTAATAATGCACGCGGCCGGAAAGCATGACGACAGGCACGCCGCCGAGGCGGCCGGCGACGACTTCGCCTGCATGGCCGGAGACAGCGCTGACGGGAAAGCCCGGCAGATCGCGATAGGGAACACGAACGGCGCCGTCCAGCTCACCGACGAGGGAGCCGAGACCGGAGCCGAGCACGATGCCGTGGCGCGGCTTGATGCCGCCGAGCAGTGCGGCGAGCAGGCTGACCGTCGCCTTCATCCGAGTTCAGTCTCGAAGCTGAAGGGAAGAAGCTCTTCCATAGTCATGGTCTTCTTCACGCCTGCTTCATCGCAGAGGTAGATCTTCGTCTCCTTGGAGGCGAATTCGGAGATCTTCTGGCGGCAGCCGCCGCAGGGCGGGCAGAGCGGCAGCTTCTCGGCAATGACAGCCATTTCGATGATCTTCTTCGCGCCGCCCATGATCATGGCGCTGATCGCCGTCGGCTCGGCGCACCATCCTTGCGGAAAGGAGAGGTTTTCGATGTTGGCGCCGGTATAGACCTTGCCGTCCTCGGCGCGGATCGCCGCGCCGACCGGAAATTTCGAATAGGGCGCATGGGCAAAGGCCATGGCGCCGCGGGCGGCTTCGAACAGATCGTGAGACATATCAACGCTCCTTCGTATAGGGCACGCCACCGGCCTTTGGCGGAGTCGCGACGCCGATGAAGCCAGCAAGCAGGACGCAGGTCAGGACATAGGGCAGCGCCTGGAAAACCTGAACCGGCACTTCGCCGATCAGCGGCACCTGCTTTCCCTGCATGAAATTTGCCAGCGCATCGAGGAAGCCGAAGAGCAGGCAGGCAAACATGACGGGTACAGGCTTCCACTTGGCGAAGACGAGAGCTGCGAGCGCGATGTAGCCCTTGCCGGCCGACATGTCCTTGATGAAGGCGGCGGACTGGGCGATTGCCAGATAGGTGCCGGCAAAGCCGCAGAGAATGCCGGCACACATGACGGCGCGGTAACGCAGCCAGGCGACCGAGATGCCGGCCGTATCGACCGCGCCCGGGTTTTCGCCGACGGCGCGCAGCCGCAGGCCGAAACGTGTGCGGTAAAGCACCCACCAGGAAAACGGCACGGCGAGGAACGCGAGATAGGTGAGGACATTGTTACCCGATATGACATTGGCATAGATCGGGCCGATGATCGGTATGCCACGGGCGGCATCGGCGCCCGGCAGGATGATCGGTGCGAAGCGCGACTCCGGCGACAGCTGCGGCGTGCGCCCGCCCTGGCCAAACCAGGCCTGCCCAAGCACGATGGTGATGCCGGCGATGAAGAAGTTGATCGCGACACCGGAGACGATCTGGTTGCCACGGTTGGTGATCGAGGCAAAGCCATGCACCAGGCTCAGCGCCACCGAACAGAGGATGCCGGCACAGAGCCCGAGCCAGGCCGAATCGGTGAGATAGGCAACGCAGGCGGCGGCAAAGGCCGAGCCCAGCATCTTGCCCTCAAGGCCGATATCGAAGATGCCGGCGCGCTCCGAAAACAGACCGGCAAGGGCAGTGAAGATCAGCGGGATCGACAGGCGGATGGTCGAGCTCAGAACGCTGATGAAGATGTCATAATAATCCATCGCCCGCTCCTTAACCGCGCTTGAACTGTTGGTAGAGGCGCACCATTGCCGGCCGGAACATGTATTCCAGCGCGCCTGCAAAGAGGATCACCAGACCCTGGATGACGAGGATCATCTCGCGGGTGATGTTCGGCATTTCGAAGGAAATCCAGTCACCGCCCTGGTAGAGAATACCGAAGAGGATCGCCGCCACGATGATGCCGAGCGGATGGTTGCGTCCCATCAGCGAGACGGCGATGCCGACGAAGCCGGCACCACCGACGAATTCCACCTGCAGGCGGGCCGACGAGCCCATGACGGGGTTCAGCGCCATCATGCCGGCAAGCGCTCCGGAGAGCAGCATGGCGATGATCACGGTGCGGGCATAGGGGATGCCGGCATAGGCCGCCGCCGTCGGGCTGACGCCCAGCGTGCGCATCTCGAAACCGAGCTTGGTGCGCCAGACGAGCAACCAGACGAGGTAGCTGACAACGAGCGCAATGATGAAGGAGACGTTGAACGGGGCAGCCCCCAGCTTGGCGCCGAACAGCTGCATAACCCAGCCGAGCTTCGGCAATTGGCCGCCTTCGAGGAAGGTGCGGGTTTCCGGCGCCATCTTGCCGGGCACGATCAGCACATGCACCAGGAGATACACCATCAGTGTCGCGCCGATATAATTGAACATGATCGTCGTAATGACGATGTGGCTGCCGCGTTTTGCCTGCAGGAAGGCCGGGATGAAGGCCCAGGCCGCACCAAACAGGCCGGCGCCAATGACGGCGATCGGCATCGTCACATACCATGGCACGTAACGATCGAGCGCCAGCGCCACCAGCGCGCAGCCGAGGCCGCCGACATAGGCCTGGCCTTCGGAGCCGATGTTGAAGAGGCCGGAATGGATCGCCACCGCGACGGAGAGGCCGGTGAAGATGAAGCTCGTCGCGTAATACAGCGTGAAGCCGATGCCTTCGCCATTGCCGAGCGCGCCCTGGATCAGCAGCGACAGCGCATCGAGCGGGCTTTCCCCGATTATCCAGACGACGAAGCCGGAGATCAGGAAGGCGACGACGAGGTTCAAAATCGGGATGAGGCCGTAATTGATCCAGTTTGGTAGTGGAACGGAAGCAGTGCTCATAAAGGCCTCACGCGGCAATGCCGGCCATCATCAGGCCGAGGGTCTGTTCACCGGCATCGGGCGTCTTCTCGCCGACGATATGGCCGGCAAACATGACAAGGATACGGTCTGAAAGGGAGCGGATTTCATCGAGTTCGACGGAGACGAGCAGGATCGCCTTGCCCGCGTCACGCATTTCGATAATCCGGCGGTGGATGAATTCGATGGCGCCGATATCGACGCCGCGTGTCGGCTGGCCAATGATCAGTATCTTCGGATCGCGTTCGATCTCACGGGCAACGACGATCTTCTGCTGGTTGCCGCCGGAGAAATTCGCCGTCTTCAGCCGCGGGTTCGGCGGGCGGATATCGTATTTTTCGATCTTTTCCATTGCATCCTTGCGGATCGCATCGAGATCGAGCAGCGGGCCTTTGCTGTAAGCCGGGCGGCGATGGTAGCCGAGCACGGAATTTTCATATTCCTCGAATTTCAGCACCAGGCCCATATGGTGGCGATCCTCGGGAATATGAGCGAGGCCGAGATCACGCAGGCGGGCGGGATCGGCCTTGTCGATCGTCTGACCGTCGAGAAGAATTTCACCGGAGGTCGGCTTGCGGATGCCGGCAATCGCCTCCAGCAATTCGGACTGGCCATTACCGGCGACACCGGCGATGCCGACGATCTCACCGGCGCGCACGTCGAAGGAGACGTTGTCGACCATGGTGACGCCGCGATTATCCTTGACCGTGAGGTTGCGGACGGACAGCACGGCGGCTTGCGGGTTCGCCTCGCCCTTCTGCACGCGCAGCAGCACGCGGCGGCCGACCATCAGCTCGGCCAGTTCCTCCACCGTCGTCTCCGACGTCTTGCGGGTCGCGACCATTTCGCCGCGGCGCATGACCGAGACCGTATCGGTGATTGCCATGATCTCGCGGAGCTTGTGGGTGATGAGGATGATGGTCTTGCCCTGATCGCGCAGCACCTTGAGGATGCGGAAAAGGTGATCGGCCTCGGCCGGGGTCAACACGCCTGTGGGCTCGTCGAGGATCAGGATCTCGGCGCCGCGATACATGGCTTTCAGGATCTCGACACGCTGCTGCAGGCCGACCGGGAGTTCCTCGATCAGCGTGTCGGGATCGACCTCCAGGCCATATTCCGTTTCCAGCCGCTTGAGCTCGGCGCGGGCCGAGGCAACACCCTTGGCCAGCAACATGCCGCCTTCGGCGCCAAGCATGATGTTCTCGAGCACCGTGAAATTGTCGACCAGCATGAAATGCTGGTGCACCATGCCGATGCCGGTGGCGATCGCCGCCTGGCTGTCACGGATGGTGACGGGATTGCCGTTGACGCGGATCTCGCCGCTGTCGGCATGGTAGAAACCATAGATGATCGACATCAAGGTCGATTTGCCGGCGCCGTTTTCGCCGATGATGCCGTGGATCGTCCCCTTGGCAACGGTGAGGTTGATGTCCTTGTTGGCGTGGACGGCACCGAATTTCTTGTCGATGCCGACAAGCTCGATAGCGGGCTTATCTGTCACTGCAGACTCCAAATAAGAAAAGGGCGTATGGCGAAAGTCCCCTCCGCCATACGCCCGATCTCAATCGTCGATCACATTCGGGCGAGGATCACTTCGGGCAAGCGTTGTCCGAGGTGTAATCGTGAACCTTGATGGTTCCCGCAATGATGTCGGCCTTGGCCTTGTCGACGGCAGCCTGCATTTCCGGCGTGATCAGCGACTTGTTGTGCTCATCGATCGCCGCGCCAACACCGTCTTCCTTGACGCCGAGCGCCTGGACGCCACCGGTGAACTTGTCGTTCTTGGTGTCGTTATAAGCATTGTAGACGGCGAGGTCGACGCGCTTGACCATCGAGGTCAGGACCGAGCCCGGATGCAGGTAGTTCTGGTTGGAGTCGACGCCGATCGACAGCTTCTTGTTGTCGGCGGCCGTCTGCAGAACGCCGAGACCGGTGGCACCAGCTGCCGCGTAAACGACGTCAGCGCCCTGGTCGATCTGGTTCTTGGTGAGCTCACCGCCGCGGACCGGGTCGTTCCAGGCAGCGCCCGTGGTGCCGGTCATGTTCTGGAAGACTTCGATATCGGCCTTGACGGAGCGTGCGCCCTGCTCGTAGCCGCATTCGAACTTGCGGATCAGCGGAATGTCCATGCCGCCGACGAAGCCGACCTTGCCTGACTTCGACGCCATGCCGGCGAGAACGCCGACGAGGTAGGAGCCTTCTTCTTCCTTGTAGACAACCGAGCGGACGTTCGGCTTGTCGACGACGGAGTCAACGATGATGAACTTGGTATCCGGGAATTCGGCTGCAACCTTCTCGATGGCCGAAGTCCAGGCGAAGGAAACAGCAACCACCGGATTGAAACCGCGGCTTGCGAAATTGCGGATGGCCTGTTCACCCTGGGTATCGCCCGTCGGCTCGAAGTCGCGATAGGCAATGCCCGTCTCGGCCTTGAACTTCTCGGCACCGTTATAGGCCGCCTCGTTAAAGGACTTATCGAACTTCCCGCCGGTGCCGTAAACCAGCGCCGGCTTGACATCGGCGGCAAGCGCCGTCGTCGACATGGCAGCCACGGCAAAGAGAGTGAGAAGGGATTTTTTCATTGTGCAGCCCTGTTGTTGCTATTCGTTAGGGGTCCTCCCGCAAGCCCTTTCCGGGCATGTCTGCGGAACCACCGACCTCCCCCCGGAGGCCTGGCTGCGCGCATCCTTGCATGGCTCACGGAAAAATTCACCAGAAATTTTTCAGCTGGTAAAGATTTGCAGCGATTGCCGAAAATCAGCTCTTCGGGGCTGATTTTTGGACATTCCTTGCATCAGAATGCGGATTTTCTAGCCAATCCAACGGCAGATACCGAGGTCGAAGAGCTGGCGATGCCCAACGGGATTTCCCGCCGGATCGTGTCGGTAAAACCACCTTGCTATGCGGTGAAGCGACCGGCCACCGGCGGCTTCTTGTAGCCGATCATCCACAGAAGCAGCGCGATCACCAGGAAAACGGCAAAGGCCGGCTGGAGCATCAGCCACTGGAAGATCAAGGTGTAGAAACGCGGGTGGATATAATAGGAAAGGGAGGATTGCAGCGACGTAAGGGTTGTCGGACTCACATCCTGCCAGGCATCGGAGATCGGCGTCATCACCACGGAGGACGCCGCAACCGACTGGATCGAATCGATGGTCCCGGCAATAACCGCCGCCGCAAGCGCGACAAGACTCGCCAGACGCAACAGGAAACGCATCAATTCCTCCGACGCTCGATATGCCGGACAATTCCGGCCGGCCGCGCCATTCTCCACCTTAGAGAATTACATAGTCGTCGATGAGGTGAAGCACAATGGAGTGGCCGAGGCGAGTTTTATCGGAAGAAGTCAAAAAACTGTTAGATTTCGGTTGATCGACAAAAATTCATCGGTATATATCGCGCCGTTCCGACGATTTGCTCCTATCCGGGCGCGAACGCCAAAAAAGGACAGGTGGCCGAGTGGTTTAAGGCGCACGCCTGGAACGCGTGTGTACGTGAAAGCGTACCGTGGGTTCGAATCCCACCCTGTCCGCCATATCCCTCATTTTCAATATTGATTCAAACCGTATCGAGAGCGGGACGCGGAAGCGTTGTGGCGGCACGCTTCGCTGGAACAAGCCGGTCGTCCGCATATTCTCAAGGGCGCTGAAGCAGGGCGCGTCCAATCGGCTTCGGATTCTCGCTGCGCAACACGAGAGATGTCGTCACGGCCCCAAAACGCGCGATCGTGTCAACGATCGTTTCCAGCTCTCCCGGCGACGGAACCAGCACCTTCAAAAGGAAACAGTCCTCTCCGGTGAGGCGCAATACTTCCATGACCTGCGGCATCTCCGCGAACTGTTTCAGGCAGGCTTTGATATGCTCATGCGTCGTGCGCAGGCGAAGCACAGCCGTCATTCCAATTCCCAAAGCGGTGGGGTCGATACGGGCGGAGTAACCGACAATGATGCCGCGGTCTTCCAGCCGCTTGACCCGTTCTGATGCTGCCGGCTGAGAGAGCCCGACCCTTCGACCGAGTTCGGAAATCGCAATGCGGCCATTTTCCTGCATCGCTTCGATAATGGCGATATCGGTTGGATCGAGCAGTACCCGATTGTTTTCCTGAAAAGCCATGGGATCACCTTGAAATCATCGGAGAGAGACGCGGTTTTCCGATGATCATTCATTCCGAAGCAAATGAAAATGCATCATTTTCACCTGCACGGACGATCAGAGGAAAAGACATGAAGGACATCATCATATTGCCGGGGATTGGCGGTTCGGGCGAGGCTCATTGGCAAACACGCTGGGAAAAGTCGAACCCGGAAATGCGACGTTTTCAACCAGCCGATTGGGAAAAACCCGATCTGGCGGACTGGATTTCAGCCCTGGAGCGCGCCGTCGGCGCATCGGCAACCCCTCCCCTGCTGGTCGCCCACAGCCTTGCCTGTCTGCTGGTCGCTCATTGGCAGCAGGCTTCTTCGCTTGCCGTTGCCGGAGCATTTCTTGTGGCGGTCCCGGATCCGCAGTCCGCGTCATTCCCTGAGGAGGCTGCCGGATTCGCCGATCCGCCGCCGCAAAAGATGCGCTTCCCCACTCTGATCATCGCAAGCGCCGATGATCCTTTCGGCACGCTCGATCATGCCCATGCGCGAGCGGATCTGTGGGGCAGCGGTCTTGTCGCGATCGGTCCTTTCGGCCATATCAACGGGCAAAGCGGCCTTGAGGAGTGGGGCCAGGGAAAGGCCTTGCTGACGGCGTTTTCCGCCGGATTGGCAAAATCTGATCGGCCTTGATCTTGTTTTCGAGTTCACGATCAAATGGCCCAAACAGGCCTTGCATGTGCTCGACGTGTCGGGACGGAGCAACGAAATGCCCCGCTCGCAAGCGTGCGTTCGGGGCTCGTCGAACCCGTCGCTCCGGCGGCGCGGCGAGGTTCAAAGCGTCGAAAGATTCCTGATTTTTTACCATGCGAGTTCACCGCGTCTTTGCACGTTTGGGTTTACCTTCTGCCAAATTTAAAAAAACAGAGGTAAAACAGGTGGAAGAACTTTCGGTAAAGTCGAAGATCATCAAATCCGTCTATTTCAGCCAGGACGACGGGCGGCTCAGGATTTGTTTCAAGAATGGCGAGGAGCGTCTGTTCGAAGGTGTTCCCTCCTCGGAAGCGCATGCGATGACGGTGGCGCCGTCTCCCGGCCATTATTATCT
Source organism: Rhizobium sp. P1_E1 (assembly GCF_056406015.1). Classification (NCBI taxonomy): domain Bacteria; kingdom Pseudomonadati; phylum Pseudomonadota; class Alphaproteobacteria; order Hyphomicrobiales; family Rhizobiaceae; genus Rhizobium; species Rhizobium sp. P1_E1. The sequence goes on from NZ_JBFUAY010000001.1 coordinate 238,448, forward strand.
CGACCGGATCAGAACCCGGTTTCGCAGACTGGCAGCCTGAAAATTCGAGCGGTAGCGCCCGGTACGCATTGCGGGGCTGCGCGAGATCGGGACGAGGCCGGTGGATATTAACCGGTTGTTAGCCCTCGATATCATCTGAGTTGGATCGCCCTTGCCGGAAAGCGCCAACGTGTCGGCGCTGCCGGCCTGTTCAAGGTCGGCCAGCCGGGAGGCTCGGCGGCGGACCCCAGCCAGGAAGTCGAGCCTCCCCGTCACGGGTGCTCGTTGTGTGCGTGATGACGAAGCGCATGAGCGGCTCGCGGACGCCGCCATGCTCTGCTTGTCTGATTGAGATGACCCCGGGCCGGTTGCGACCCTAATCGTCCCCCGAACTAACGAATTGGGGCTAATCCTGTGAAAAACCCGAATTGTCGCATCCGGACTCGACAATGCTTTATTAGCATGATTGCATAAATCGGGATAAAGACGGGGGTAATGATGTTCGAGAATCTGCTTGAGATGCAGGAGCGTGGCGCACGGGACCGTGCGCGTGGCCGCAGTCTGGCCGACAATCCGATGTCGAAGCCGGATATCCTGCCGATCACCGATTTTCAGGAATGGTACTCGATGTTCGACGCCTGGCGCTTCGGTTGGTCGATCGAGGATGCGATGGCGGGGCACATCAATATGCCCCGGGATGGCGGCACATTGGCCCAGACCTACACCAGAACGGTCTGATCGATCCTGTCCTCGGCGCCGAAGAATTTCAGGTAGCGCTCGACCTCGGCCGGTTCGCCGGTCGCCTTCTGCGGATTGTCGGAGAGCTTCACCGCCGGCCGGCCGTTGGCGTCGCTGACCTTGCAAACGACGGAGATCGGGTTGAGGCCGGAGATCTCGATCGGCGCGCAGCCGGAAAAATCGTTCGTCAGGTTGGTGCCCCAGCCGAAGCTCATGCGCACGCGGCCTTCAAAATGCCGGTAGGTATCGATGATGGCGTCGACATCGAGGCCGTCGGAGAAGATCAGCAGCTTCTGGCGCGGATCGCGGCCCATCTTCTTCCACCAGTCGATAATCTTCTCGCCGCCTTCGATCGGCGGGGCACTGTCCGGGCGGAAACCGGTCCAGTCGGCGACCCATTCCGGCGCATCGCGCAGGAAGGCGGCGGTGCCAAAGGCATCGGGCAGCACGATCAGGAGATTGCCGCCATAGAGCTTGTTCCAGTCGCGCAGGATCTTGTAGGGTGCGTTGCGCAACTGCTCGTCGGTTTCGGCAAGGGCGGCGGCCACCATCGGCAGCTCGTGAGCGTTGGTGCCGACCGCCTCGAGATCGGAATCCATAGCCAGCAATACGTTGCTGGTACCGGCAAAAGCAGGCCCGATGCCTTCCTTCAGTGCCTCGACGCACCAGCGCTGCCAGAGGAAACTGTGACGGCGGCGGGTGCCGAAATCGGAGATCCGTAAGCCCGGCAATTCCTTCAGCCGCTCGACCTTCGACCACATCTTCGCCTTGGCCCTGGCATAGAGCACATCGAGGGTGAAGGGTCCGAGCGCCTTCATCGCCGAGCGCGACCGCAGCTCGTTGACGATTGCAAGCGCCGGGATTTCCCACATGGTGGTTTCCTTCCACGATCCGTGGAAATCCAGCACATATTGGCCGTCCTTCTTCGACAGCTCGTATTCGGGCAACTGGAAATTGGAAAGCCAGGCGAGGAATTCCGGTTCGAAAATCTGGGCGCGACCATAGAAGCTGTTACCCGCAAGCCAGATCATCTCCTTCTTGGAGAGTCTCAGCGTGCGGGCATGATCGAGCTGCTCGCGCAATTCGCCTTCATCGAGCTCCTCGGCGAGACGCACCCGTTTGGTGCGGTTAATGAGGGTGAAGGACGCGTTCACGTCAGGATAGAGCTTCCAGATCATCTGCAGCATCAGGAGCTTATAGAAGTCGGTATCGATCAGGCTGCGGATGATCGGATCGAGTTTCCAGGCGTGATTGTAGACGCGTCTTGCGATATCAGTCCTGGCCATGAAATTCCTGCCCCTGTCCACTCCGGTCAGGTGCTGCCAAATTCCCGGGTATTGCCAAGTTCCGGGCCAGCGCACGAAACCGGCTCGTGTGCCTTCTTATCGAAAAATCGGCGGCTAAAGTCCAGACAAAACAATAAACGTCCCGCCGCAGTGTCACGGCGGGACGTGAACATGGTTTTGCTCACGATTATCGGGCCGGCGTTGCGGGCGCCACATTCGGAGCGGCCGGCGTGGTGTTCGGCGTTTCGGTTGGAACGGCAGTGCCGTTCTGTAGCGCCGGCGCGGCGGGCGGAGCAGGCTGCTGCGACTGAAGCTGCTGGCCTGGCTGCTGCGGCGCCACCTCGTTCGCTTCGCGCTTGCCCCAAATCTCGACCGGTATCCAAACCACGAAGGCAAGCACCAGCGCGACGATCAACACGGTCAGAATGCGATAACCCGTGCGTCCCTGCCTTGCCTTCACCGGCGGGATCAGCTCTTCCTTGTGAAGCTTGCCATCGGACTTTTCCCAGCGTGTTTCCGTCTGATGCGCCATCATCGTCTCCTTCCGCTGTCTTAACCGGCCTTGCCGGCCGCAAGAATTTCCGCAAAGGAAACGGGTGGCTGTCTGGAAGGTTCCGAAAGCTCAATAGCCGGCGGCGCGGTCGACCACGAATTGCAGCGGCTCGCCGCGCTCGAAACGGGCAATCTGCATCTCGACATGACGGAACAGCGCGTTTTCTTCGGAGACCGCCGCGTCGTGCGGCGTGAGGAAGACGTTCTGCAAGTCCCACAATGGGCTGTCTGATGCAAGCGGCTCCGCCTCGAAGACATCGAGGGAAGCGCCGCCGAGGGTGCCGTCGCGGACGGCGGAAACGATATCGGCCTCGACCTGGCTCTTGCCGCGGCCGGCATTGATGAAAACCGCTTGCCCGAGCGCGCCGTTGCGGCGCAGTTTGGCAAACAGCCCGGCGTCATAGAAGCCTGATGTTTCAGGCGTCAGCGGCAGCAGGCCGACGAGGATGTCGGTCCTTGCGAGGAAGTTGTCCAACTCGCTGGCATCGAAAGTTTCGACGCCGTCGATCTTTTTGCGGCTGCGCGACCAGCCGATAACGTTAAAACCCATCACCCTCAGCTTGGCGACCGCGTCCTGCCCGAGAATGCCGAGGCCCATGACGCCGACCGTCACCTCAGCCGCCTCCGGCGCGATCAGCTTGGCCCATTCACGTTGCCGCTGGTGGTTGTCATGGGCGTGTTGCCCGCGCAGATGCATCAGGCATTGCATGACAACCCATTCACTCATGCGTGTCGTCAGGCTGCGATCGACGAAGCGAACGATCGGGATGTCGGGCAGGCCGGCCATGCCGATGATGTGGTCGACGCCGGCGCCTCCCGAAAAGATTACCTTGAGGTTCGGCGCCCGCGCGAAAAGGTCGGCATCCGGTTTCCAGAGAAGCGCGTATTCGACCGCGCGGAGATCGCGGGCCTGATGGCCCGGATCGGCGAGATTGATGCTGCCCCGGTCGGCAAACGCCGTCTTCAGCACGCGGGCGACGCCTTCGGGATTGAACTTGATATCGACGAGAACGGGAGGACGGGCGGACATGATCTTCTTTACTGCTGCACGGCGAGCGTCGGCACCGCCTCGATGTTGAAAGCGGCCGCCATCAGCGCCCTGGTGTAATCATTCTTCGGCGCGCGGAAGATTTCCGAGGATGGTCCCTGCTCCACCACCTTGCCGAACCGCATGACGATGACGTCGTTGGCGAGCGCCTTCACCACCTTCAGATCGTGGCTGATGAAGAGATAGGCGAGGTCGTGCTTCTTCTGCAGATCGCGAAGGAGATCGACCACCTGCGCCTGGACGCTCATGTCGAGCGCGGAGGTCGGCTCGTCGAGCATGACGAAGCGCGGTTTCAGCACCATGGCCCGGGCGATGGCGATGCGCTGGCGCTGGCCGCCGGAGAATTCGTGCGGATAACGCCAGCGGGTCAGGGGATCCAGACCCACCTCCTCCAGCGCCCAGCAGACGCGCTGGTCGCGTTCTTCCGATGTCAGGGAGCGCTCATGCACCTTCAGCCCTTCGGCGACGATATCGCCGACCGACATGCGCGGGCTGAGCGATCCGTAGGGATCCTGGAAGACGACTTGCAGCTGGTTGCGCAGCGGCCGCATCTCACTGAACGAATAGCCGGCTATGTCCTTTCCGACGAAGGCGATCCGTCCTTCTGAGGAAATCAGCCGGGTGAGCGCCAGGCCGAGCGTGGTCTTGCCGGAGCCGGACTCGCCGACGACGCCGAGCGTCTGGCCGGCGCGCAGCGAAAGGTCGATGCCGTCGACCGCCTTAACGTGATCGACGATACGGCGCATCAGCCCTGATTTGATCGGGAACCAGACGCGGATATCCGACCCTTCCATCACCATCGGTTTCGACGGGTCGGCAAGCGGCGGCTCGCCGCGCGGCTCGGAGGCGAGAAGGTGCCGGGTATATTCATGCTTCGGATTAGCGAAGACGTCTTCGACCGTGCCGGTTTCGACGATCCTGCCCTTGGTCATGACGCAGACGCGATCGGCGAATTTGCGCACGATGCCGAGATCATGGGTGATGAACAGCATCGACATGCCGTGGACGGCCTTCAACTGCCGGAGCAATTCGAGGATCTGCGCCTGCACGGTGACGTCGAGGGCGGTGGTCGGCTCGTCGGCGATCAGCAATTCCGGCCGGTTGGCGAGCGCCATGGCGATCATCACGCGCTGGCGCTGGCCGCCTGACAGTTCGTGCGGATAGGCCTTCAACCGCTTCTCCGGCTCGCGGATACCGACCTGGTTCAGCAATTCCAGGACGCGCTGGCGCGCCGGCTGGCCGGTGAGGCCCTGGTGCAAGGCCAAGATCTCGGCGATCTGCTTCTCGATCGTATGAAGCGGATTGAGCGAGGTCATCGGCTCCTGGAAGATCATGGTGATGTCGTTGCCGCGCACTTCCCGCAGCGCCCGCTCCGACGCCTTCAGGAGGTCCTTGCCCTTGAAGAGGATTTCACCCGAGGGATGGCTTGCGGACGGATAAGGCAAAAGCCGCAGGATCGAATTGGCCGAGACCGATTTGCCGGAGCCGGACTCGCCGACGAGCGCCACGACCTCGCCTTTGGCGATATCGAAGGAGATATGATCGACGGCGAGCGAGGTCTCGCCGCCCTGATGAAAGGCAACCGAGAGATCGCGGACGGAAAGCAGCGGTTCTGACATGTCACTCATTGAAACGTCTTCCTCGGATCAAAGGCATCGCGCACGGCTTCGCCGATGAAGATCAGCAGGGAAAGCATGATCGACATGGCAAAGAAGGCCGTCAGCCCGAGCCATGGCGCCTGCAGATTGGTCTTGCCCTGCGCGATCATCTCGCCGAGCGAGGGGGAGCCCGGCGGCATGCCGAAGCCAAGGAAATCGAGCGACGTCAGGGTAGTGATCGAGCCGGAGAGGATGAAGGGCAGGAAGGTCAGCGTCGCGACCATGGCGTTCGGCAGCAGATGGCGCCACATGATGGTGCGATTGTTGACGCCGAGCGCGCGGGCGGCGCGGACATATTCGAAATTGCGGGCGCGCAGGAATTCGGCGCGCACGATGCCGACGAAGCCGACCCAGGAGAAGAGCAGCATGATGCCGAGCAGCACGAAGAAGCCGGGCGGCAGGAGTGCGGCGATGATCAGCAGGATGTAGAGCACCGGCATCGACGACCAGATCTCGATAAAGCGCTGTAACAGCAGATCGGTCCAGCCGCCAAAATAACCCTGCACAGCACCTGCCGTCACGCCGATGATCGCCGAGCAAATGGTCAGCACCAGGCCGAAGAGCACCGATATGCGGAAGCCGTAGATGACGCGCGCCAGCACGTCGCGCGCCTGGTCGTCAGTGCCGAGCCAGTTGAGATTGCCGAGGGTGCAATCCGGATCGTTCACCCCTTGCGGGTAGCCGGCGCAGCGCTCCTCCTTCGTCATCAGCCAGAAGGGGGCCGTGGGCGCCGAATGCGGAATGTTGGAATTGACCGAGCGGTAGGAATAGCGGATCGGCGGCCAGATCATCCAGCCATTGGCATTGATCTCGTCGGCAATGACCGAGGAACGATAGTCGGTTTCGGCCAGGAAGCCGCCGAATTTCTCCTCGGGATAGTCGATGAGGACCGGAAACAGGACCTCGCCCTTGTAGGAGGCAATGATCGGCCGGTCGTTGGCGATGAACTCGGCAAACAGGCTGAGGACGAACAGCAGCATGAACAGCCACAGCGACCAGTATCCACGGCCGTTTGCCCGGAAATTCTGCCAGCGGCGGATATTGGTCGGCGAGAGCAGGCCCTTGCGCGGCGGCTTGACGGGTGTTGCAACGGCGGGATTTGCGGCGGCGTCCATCAGACATCCCTCCGCTCGAAATCGATGCGCGGATCGATCCAGGTGTAGATCAGGTCGGAAACCAGGCTGACGACGAGGCCGAGCAGCGAGAAGATGTAGAGCGTGGCAAAGACGATCGGGTAATCCCGGTTGATGACCGAGAGATAGCCGAGACGGCCGAGGCCATCCAGCGAGAAGATGTTTTCGATCAGCAGCGAGCCGGTGAAGAAAGCGGAAATAAAGGCGCCGGGAAAACCGGCAATGATGATCAGCATGGCGTTGCGAAAGACATGGCCATAGAGCACCTGCCGCTGGTTCAGGCCCTTGGCGCGGGCGGTGACGACATATTGCTTCTTGATCTCCTCGATGAAGGAATTCTTGGTCAAAAGCGTCGTCGTCGCAAAGGCCGACAGGGAAAGCGAGATCAGCGGCAAGGTGAGGTGCCAGAAATAGTCGAGCGGCTTCTGCCACCAGGCCAGCTGGTCGAAATTGTCGGAGACCAGGCCGCGCAGCGGAAACCAGTCGTAGAAGGAGCCGCCAGCAAACAGCACGATCAGGAGAATGCCGAAGAGGAAGCTCGGGACAGCATAGCCGACGACGATGACGCCCGACGTCCAGACATCGAAGGTCGATCCATCCTTGATCGCTTTGCGGATGCCGAGCGGGATGGAGATGGCATAGGAGAAGATCAGGATCCAGATGCCGAGCGAGATCGACACCGGCAGCTTTTCTTTGACGAGTTCGAGCACGGAGGTGTTGCGGAAGAAACTCTCGCCGAAATCGAAGCGGATGTAATTCCACATCATCTCGCCGAAACGCGTCAGTGGCGGCTTGTCGAAGCCGAATTGCTTTTCAAGCTTGGCGATCAGTTCCGGATCGAGCCCCTGGGCACCGCGATATTTCGAGCCTTCGTCGCTGCCGCCGCCGCTGAGGAGATCGCCGCCGCCGGACAGGCGCTGGTCGGCACTGTCGGCCTGACCGGTCAATTGGGCGATCACCTGCTCGACAGGACCGCCGGGGGCGAACTGAATGACGGTGAAGGAAATCGCCATAATGCCGACGATGGTCGGGATCATCAGAAGCAGGCGGCGAAGGATATAGGCGCCCATCAGCCTTCAGCCTCCGGGAATGTTCTTCTTGTCTGCCTGCCGTCCAGTCTCATGCCGCTCAATCCGCCAGCCTTCCCTTGCCGGCCCTGCCGGCTTGTCGTGATTCGCTCGCGCCATTTGGAGCCGAGGGCCCCTGCATTGCAAGCCCGCTCATTTTGCCGAGGTGGACCACCAGGCATCAGGGAAGCCAAGGCTGTACGCCGGAAACTCGGCCGGATGCGTGACCGTGTTCCAATAGGTGATGTTATAGGTATCACGGTAGAACAGCGGGATGACGTAGTGATTTGCAAGCAAGACCCGGTCCATCGCCTTGATCGCTGCGACCTGTTCATCGCGGTTCGGCGCGAAGATGATCATGCGAATGAGCTCATCAACGGCGGGGTTGGCTATGCCGGCATAATTGCGAGAACCCTGTTGGTTGACGGAACCGGATCCCCAATAGTCGGCTTGTTCGTTGCCCGGATTCATGGTCTCCGCCCAGACATTCCAGATCATATCGAAGTCGAAGCTGCGCTCGCGATTGACAGCTTGCGAGGCGTCGACTGTTCGCACCCGCGCATCGATACCGATTTTCCTGAGATTGTTTGCATATGGCACCGCCCAGCGCTCCAGCATGGGGCTCGACAACAGGATCTCGAAACTCATCGGCTGGCCAGTCTTGGTATTGACCATCCGGTTGCCCTTGAGCTCCCAGCCGGCTTCTTTCAGAAGTGCAATCGCCTTGCGGAGGTTGTCGCGACTCTTCTGCGGATCGCCGCCGACAGGGTTGGTATAGGGCGTCGTGAAGACTTCGGGCGGAACCTTATCCTTCATGCCCAGCAGAATTTCCAGTTCTCTACCCTGTGGAAGACCGGAGGAGGCGAGCTCGGTATTCCAGAAATAACTGTCGATGCGTTTGTAACTGTTAAAGGCAACGGTGCGATTCAACTCTTCGAAATCGAAGCCGTAGTTCAGGGCCTCGCGAACTCGCTCGTCCTTAAACAGGTCACGACGCATGTTGGGCACCAGCGCTTGTAGGATACCGGTGGCGCGTAACGGGTTAGCAACCTCTTCCTTCTTGACGCGTCCTTCCTTCACCGCGGGAAAATCATACCCTGTCGCCCACCGGGCAGCCGTTGTCTCCTGCCAGTAGTCACTATTACCAGCGCGAAACGCTTCGAACTCGACATCCCGATCACCGAAATAGGTGTAGATGATGTTGCGGAAATTGTTCTGGCCGACATTTACATTGAGATCCTTGCCCCAATAGTCGTCACGTAATTCATAGCGGATTGTCGCGCCGGGCGAGAAGGAAGCAATCTTGTAAGGTCCCGAACCCATCACGGGCTCGAGCGTCGTCTTTGAGATATCGCGTGGCTTGCCGTCCGGTCCCTGCCCCTCCCACCAATGTTTCGGCACGACCACCAACTGGCCGAGAATATTCGGGAGCTCCCGGTTGTTCTTTTCGTCGAAGGTGAAGGTGACGTCGCGATCGCCGGTCTTTTCGGCTTTCACCACGTGGCGGTAATAGTTCGCCGTGAGGGGGTTTAATTCCTTCGTCTTATCCAGACTGAAGATGACGTCTTCGGGTATTACCGGCTGACCATCCGCCCATTTCGCTTCCTTGCGCAGGCGGAAAGTCGCGCTCGATACGTCTGCGGGAAAAGACAGTCCCTCGGCAAGCAGACCGTAGGAGACGAGGAGCTCGTCGTCGGCGGGCTTCATCAGCGTGTCGTAAACGAGCGTCAAGCCCACCGCCGCCTGACCTTTGGCAAGCAATGGGTTGAAGGTGTCGAAGGCGCCGCTTGCGGAGAGGCGCAGGCCTCCGCCTTTCGGTGCATCGGGATTGACGTAGTCGAAATGCGTAAAGCCCGGCTTGTACTTCATCTCGCTGATGACCGAGCTTCCGATCTGAAAGGACTGGTCCTGACCCGTTGCCGGCATCGGCGCCAGAGCGCCCGCAAGCGACAGAAACAAACCGATCTTCGACCACAGAACTGCCATTCACGCTTTCCCCTGATTATTGATGGGTTCGACAATACGAAAAATACGGGCGAAAAACAGGAGAGAGTTTGGTTTTTGCCGGGCGCGCGAAATTTTGAGCATCGGCTGGTGTCGGGGTGTCGCCTCTTCGGGCGCCTTGGCAGCATGCGGCGATCCGTCACCGCTTCCCTCGATGGCGGCTGGCCAAAACATCGATTCACCAAAATCGCTTTTCACGATAGATTCGATCGCAAATCACTTCGGCAGCGGCTCAAGGGAACAGTATGGCTTTCGGCTTCGCTCAGGCTTTCAGGACAATCAGCAAACTGACGCTTGCCGGCGCAATCGGCGCAAGCCTTGCCGCTGGCGACGTCGGCGCGGAGCAGAAGACGCCAAGCCCGGGCAGCGCCAAGGGGCAGTTCGGCGCCGTCAGCCTGCCGACGCAAGGACCGGCGCAGCCGATCGGTTTTTACGCGAAGGGCTGCATGACGGGTGCGGTGGCGCTGCCGACCGACGGGCCGACCTGGGAGGCGATGCGGCTTTCGCGCAATCGCCGCTGGGRCAATCCGGCGATGATCGCGCTGCTCGAACGTCTTTCGCAGGATGGGGTCAAATATGCCGGCTGGCCGGGCATTCTCGTCGGCGACATTGCGCAGCCACGCGGCGGGCCGATGTTCAACGGTCATGCCTCGCATCAGATCGGTCTCGATGCCGACGTCTGGTTTACGCCGATGCCCGCGCGCCGCATGACGGCCGAGGAGCGCGAGAATCTGCCCTTCACCACCATGCTGCAAAAGGACAAGTTTCTGACCGTAGACCCGAAGGTGTGGACGCAATCGCGGGCGCGGCTGCTGATGCTGGCGGCAAGCTATCCCGAGGTGGAGCGCATCTTCGTCAATCCGGCGATCAAGAAGAAGATGTGCGACACCTGGACGGGCGACCGCACCAATCTCGGCAAGCTCCGGCCGGAATACGGCCATGACTCGCATTTCCACATCCGCATCAAGTGCCCGCCCGGTGCTGCGGGCTGCACACCGCAGGCCTCTGTCGCCGCCGGCGACGGCTGTGACAAGTCGCTCGCCTGGTGGTTCACGCCGGCGCCCTGGGCACCGCCGAAGCCGCCGAAGCCCGGCGCCAAGCCGCCAAAACCGCCGCGCGAGATGATGGTTTCCGATCTGCCCAAGGCGTGTGCCGCCGTGCTCGATGCTGCTTCCGTCGCCTCGATGCAGGCTGCCACCTATGGCGGACCTTCCGCCGCCAGCGCGCTCACCACCGCGCCGGCAGCAGCACCTGCCGCCGACGCCGACGACGCTTTGCCCGATGTCGGCCCGGTTCCGAACGACAAGCCGGCGATACAATGAGTAAGGCCCGAGGTGCGTTGTCTTTCAAATCGCAAACTCTTGGTATAGAAGCCATCAAATCGATTGAATTGCTCGGGCGGAGGGGTTGATGGCCGGCGGCAAATGCCTTGCATTGATTGCGCATGACCAGAAGAAGGACGACATGGCGGATTTCGCCCGCGCCAACAGGGACATTCTCTCCCGCTGGAAGATCGTCGCCACCGGCACGACAGGTGGACGCGTGCTCGACGCCGCCCCCGATCTCGACGTCACCAGGCTGAAAAGCGGGCCGCTCGGCGGCGACCAGCAGATCGGCGCGCTGATTTCGACCGGCGAGGTCGACGCCCTGATCTTCTTCGTCGACCCCTTGACGCCAATGCCGCACGATGTCGACGTGAAGGCATTGATGCGGCTGGCGATCGTCTATGATATTCCGATGGCGCTCAACCACGCGACCGCTATAAAACTTCTTCCCACACTCGAAGCCTGATCAGCACGGAACCGGCCATGCCAAAACCGAACAACAGCACCGCTCCGCTGCCTTTCCCGATCCTGATCGGCGATATCGGCGGCACCAATGCCCGCTTCTCCATCCTGACCGATGCCTATGCCGAGCCGAAGCAGTTTCCGAACGTGCGCACGGCGGATTTCGCCACGATCGACGAAGCGATCCAGAAAGGCGTGCTCGACAAGACGGCCGTGCAGCCGCGTTCGGCGATCCTCGCCGTCGCCGGTCCGATCAACGACGACGAGATCCCGCTGACCAATTGCGACTGGGTGGTGCGGCCAAAGACGATGATCGAGGGCCTCGGCATGGAGGACGTGCTCGTCGTCAACGATTTCGAGGCGCAGGCGCTGGCAATCGCCGCCCTGTCGGATGAAAACCGCGAACGCATCGGCGACGCTACCGGCGACATGATCGCCTCCCGCGTCGTGCTCGGACCCGGCACCGGCCTCGGCGTCGGCGGGCTCGTGCATGCCCAGCAGAGCTGGATCCCGGTTCCCGGCGAAGGCGGCCATGTCGATCTCGGACCGCGCAGCAAGCGCGACTATGATATCTTTCCGCATATAGAGACGATTGAAGGCCGCGTTTCGGCCGAGCAGATCCTCTGCGGCCGCGGCCTCGTCAACCTCTACCATGCCATTTGCATTGTCGACGGCATCCAGCCGACGATGAAGGATCCCGCCGATATCACCTCTCACGCGCTTGCCGGCAGCGACAAGGCGGCCATAGAGACCGTCTCGCTGTTTGCCACCTATCTCGGCCGCGTGGCGGGCGACATGGCGATGGTGTTCATGGCGCGCGGCGGCGTCTATCTCTCCGGCGGCATCTCGCAGAAAATCATCCCGGCGCTGAAAAAGCCGGAATTCCGCATCGCCTTCGAGGACAAGGCGCCGCATACGGCATTGCTTCGGACTATCCCGACCTATGTGGTGACGCATCCCTTAGCAGCGCTTGCCGGGCTTTCCTCCTATGCGCGCATGCCGGCGAATTTCGGCGTCTCGACGGAAGGCCGCCGCTGGCGGCGCTAGCCCGGCGCGCAAAGTAAATGGAGCGTCCCTGGCGCGTCCTATCCGGACGCGCGGCGCTCTAGCCAAACCGGTCCCAACTCTTTATAGACCCCGGCAAAAGTGCGTGTCGCCCTCGCGAGGCGCTTGGTCCGAGACAGGAAATCCTATTTGGAAGCGGCGGAAAGCAAAACGCAGAGCGTTAGCAGCGATACCGTAACCGGTATCCTGAAGCGCATCATCGCTGAAAACGGCCGAGACCATCTCTGGGGCTATGTCTTTGCGATTGCCTGCCTCATCGTGGTGGCGCTTTCGACGGCGTTTACCGCCTGGATCATGCGGGCGATCATCGACGAGGCCTTCGCCAATCGGCGCGCCGACGTCGTCTGGATCATCTGTCTTTCGATCTTCATCGCCTTCGTGCTACGCGGTTTTGCGAGCTACGGCCAGGCGGTGGCGCTTTCCAGGGTCGGCAACGATATCGTCGCCCGCTACCAGCGCCGGCTCTATGCGCATCTGATGACGCTTTCGGTCGGCTTCTTCAGCGAGGCGCGCTCGGCCCATATCGCCGCGCAGGTGAGCCAGAACGTCAGCGGCATCCGCGACGTGCTCAACCTGACGATCACCTCGACGGTACGCGATCTGCTGACCTTCGTTTCGCTGCTCGCCGTGATGATCCTGCAGGATCCGCTGCTCAGCCTTGCCGTGTTCATCATGGCGCCGCCGCTGCTTTACGCGCTGCGCTATGTTTCGAAGCGGCTGCGCTCGGCGACCCGCGAGGCCGTGCATCTGAACAGCCATGTCCTCGGCGCGATGCAGGAGACGATCCAGGGCATCGCCATCGTGAAAGCCTTCACGATGGAAGAAGAACTGGAGCGCAAGGTCAACAAACTCATCAAGGGCGCCGAAAGCCGGGCGAACCGGATTGCCCGGCTTTCCGAACGCACGTCTCCGCTGACGGAGAGTTTCGCGGGCTTTGCCGTCGCCAGCGTGCTTGCCTATGCCGCCTACCGCTCGATCTACTTTAATGTGCCACCCGGCGCCTTTTTCTCCTTCGTCACGGCGCTGCTGCTTGCCTATGACCCGGCTCGACGGCTTGCCCGCCTGCAGGTGCAGATGGAGCGCGCCGTCGTCAATGCGCGGATGATCTACGAGTTGCTCGACATGGAGCCGCGTCAGCGCGACCTGCCGGATGCCCGGCCGCTGACGGTGACGCAGGCGAGGATCGAATTCCGCAACGTTTCCTTCGCCTATGGCAACGAAAGCGTCCTCAGCGGCGTGAGCTTCATCGCCGAGGGCGGGTCGACCACCGCACTGGTCGGTCCCTCGGGTGCCGGCAAATCCACCGTCATCAGCCTCATTCCGCGTTTCTACGATCCGCGCGAAGGCGAAATTCTGATCGACGGGCAGGACATCGCCCACATCACCAAGAAGTCGCTGCGCCAGCAACTCGCCTATGTCTCGCAGCAACCCTACCTGTTCGAGGGCACGATCCGCGACAATATCCGCTATGGCCGGCCGGAGGCGACCGATGCCGAAGTGGAAGAGGCGGCCAGGCTTGCCTATGCGCATGATTTCATCTCGGCACAGCCGCAGGGTTACGAGACGCCGGTCGGCGAAAACGGCGTGACGCTTTCGGGCGGCCAGCGCCAGCGCCTGTCGATCGCACGCGCCCTGGTGCGCAACGCGCCGATCCTGCTTCTCGACGAGGCGACCTCCGCCCTCGACACCGAATCCGAAGCCGCCGTGCAGAAGGCGCTCGACGAAGCGATGACCGGACGCACCGTCGTCGTCATCGCCCATCGGCTCTCGACCGTGGTGCGCGCCGACAAGATCGTCGTCATGCAGCAGGGCCGCGTCGTCGAGGAAGGCAATCATGAGACGCTTGCGAAGGTCAGCGACGGTCTTTACGCTCGCCTCAACAACCTGCAGAGGCCCTCGGCCTCCGATTCATACTGACCTGGTGAGACTGACATGAGCGATGCTGCGATGAAACTGGTGGTGGTTGGCGCAGCAGGACGCATGGGGCAGACGCTGATCCGGCTCATCCATTCCATCGAGGGCGTGACGGTGCATGCCGCGGTCGAGCGCGCCGGTTCGCCCTTCGTCGGCAAGGATGCCGGCGAGATCGCCGGTCTCGGCCCGACAGGCGTCATTATCGGCGACGATCCGCTCAACGCTTTTCTCGATGCCGAAGGCGTGCTCGACTTCACCTCGCCTGCCGCAACGGTGGAATTCTCAGGCCTCGCCGCGCAGGCCCGCATCGTCCATGTCGTTGGAACGACGGGCTGTTTACCCGATGACAATGCCAAGATCGCCGCTGCAGCCCGCCATGCCCGCATCGTCAAGTCAGGCAATATGAGCCTCGGGGTCAATCTGCTCAGCGTGCTGGCAGAGCAGGCGGCGCGTGCGCTCGATCCTGATGACTGGGATATCGAGATCCTGGAAATGCACCACAAGCACAAGGTGGATGCGCCTTCCGGCACCGCCCTTCTCTTCGGCGAGGCCGCGGCAAAGGGGCGCGGCATCGATCTGGCCTCGAAGTCGGTCCGGGTGCGCGACGGCCATACCGGCGCCCGTGAAGCCGGCACCATCGGTTTTGCGACGCTGCGCGGCGGCTCCGTCATCGGCGAGCATTCCGTGCTTTTCGCCGGAGAAGGCGAAATCGTCACCTTGTCGCACAGCGCGGCCGACCGCTCGATCTTTGCGCGCGGCGCCATCAAGGCGGCGCTCTGGGCGCGCGACAAGAAGCCGGGTCTCTATTCCATGCTCGACGTGCTCGGGCTTTCTTCCTCATAACGATACTACGGAGGCATATTCATGAGCGGTACCCTCGTCCTCGTTCGCCACGGCCAGAGTGACTGGAACCTGAAGAATCTCTTCACCGGCTGGAAGGATCCCGATCTGACGGAGCTCGGCATCCAGGAAGCCAATGCCGGCGGTACGGCGCTTGCCGAATACGGGATCAAATTCGACGTCGCCTACACCTCGGTGCTGGTGCGTGCGCAGCACACGCTGAAGCTCATCCTCGACAAGGTCGGCCAGCCCGATCTCCAGACGATCCGCGACCAGGCGCTGAACGAGCGCGACTATGGCGACCTCTCCGGCCTCAACAAGGACGATGCCCGCGCCAAATGGGGCGAGGAACAGGTGCACATCTGGCGCCGTTCTTATGACGTGCCGCCTCCCGGCGGCGAAAGCCTGCGCGACACCGGCGCCCGCGTCTGGCCCTACTACCTCACCGAGATCCTGCCGCGCGTGCTCAGGGGCGAGAAGGTGCTGGTGGCCGCACACGGCAATTCGCTGCGCTCGCTGGTGATGGTGCTCGACAAGCTGAACAAAGAAGGCGTGCTCGCCCTCAACCTCGCGACCGGCGTGCCGATGGTCTACAAGCTGAAGGCGGATTCCACGGTCGCTTCAAAGGAAGTGCTCGGCGACATGTCGGGCGCGCATTGATCTCAGCTGATCTTTCCCCGCTTCGGCGGGGAAAGACGCTCAGTTCTCGATGGTGAACTGCACCCGGTCGGCCGCGAAACGGCTGATCGAATATTGCACCGGCGCACCGTCAAGATCGGTATTCATTGCCTTGGCGATCAGAAGGATCGCACCGGGGGTGAGTTCGAGATCGGCCATATCGGCTGCGCTCGCATGAGCGGCCGTCACCTCGGTCGTCGCCCGGACATAATCCGGCAGGCCGAGTTCGGCGAAAGCCTTGGTGATCGATTCCCCCGCCCGGTAGGCCTCGCCGATACCGGCAAAGCGTTCGGCTGGAAACCAGCTCGTCGCCCTTGAAACCGGCCGCTTGTCCGCCTGGCGCAATGTTTCCAGGCGGATCACTGGCTCACCCTGCTTCAGGCCCAGCCAGCGGGCGACCTCGGCATTCGCTTCCTCTTTCGCCTCATCGAGCAGAAGGCCGCGCATTTCACGCGCCTGATCGCCGATGCCGGCGGTAAAGCGCGTGCGCCTTGTGATCGGGAAATTCAGCCGCTCCTTGCGTTCGATCAGCGTGCCGCGACCTTGTACCGCACGGACGATCCCCTCCTGCGCCAGCGCCGCCAGCGCACTGCGCACCGTATGCCGGTTGACGCCGAATTGCACCGCCAACATGGTTTCCGGCGGTACCATGCCCGTTTCGTCATAGGCTCCGTTGCTGATCGCCTCGCGAATCCGATCGGCGATCTGGCGCCAGAGCGCCACGCCGGTTTGCCTTTGCACCTGCTTCAATCCCGCCATTCCACCCCTGCCCGCCATTTCTCGCCTTCTGCACAATTCGATCCTGAAAACGATCCCGATTTCAGGATCGAATTATGCAGCAATTCAAAGTGCTACAGCGTCCTTTGCGCGTCTGCAAAGACGCGCGGCACTGTAGATGTCACACGCTTGTCACGACATCGATTTAGAGCTAAATGTATCTTGTATGGTTGTCTATATCAATAGACATTTTAAGGGAAGCGGCGATGATACCAGCGGACAGGAAAGACGCTGCGTCACAGACGGCATCCGGGCGCAAACGCGCCGCCGATCTGCTGGCGCGTGCGGAACGCAGCGAACTCACGGCGGTCTTCGATGCGCTGCCGCAAAAGCCTGTGGCCCATCAGGTGCGCGGACCGGAGACCGGGCTGGTGATGGTGCGCGGACGCATCGGCGGCGGCGGCGCTCCCTTCAATCTGGGCGAAGTGACCGTGACGCGGGCCACCGTCCGGCTCGACACGGGCTCGGTCGGCCATGCGCAGGCGCTCGGCACCGACCGCGAGAAGGCCAGGCTTGCGGCGATCTTCGACGCGCTCTGGCAGGAGGACGCGACGAAGGATTTTGTCGAACAGGCACTGCTTTTGCCGATCGCCGAACGGATCGCCGATGCCGAACGCCGCAAGACGAACGAGACGGCGGCGACACGCGTCGATTTCTTCACCATGGTGCGGGGAGACAACTGATGGGCCTGAAGACAGAAGCTCTGACCGGCGGCTTTGCCGAGCCGGTCTTCCATGCCCAGAGCGTCTTCAAGATGCTGATGGACGGCATGGCCCGCCCCGGCACGATCCAGACCGTTCAGCCCGATGTCGCTCCGCCGGCACCGCTCGGCATCGCCGCCGGCACGATCGCGCTGACGCTTTGCGACCACGACACGCCCCTCTGGCTTTCCCATGGACTGGTGAAATCCGCCGTGCCGGAATGGCTCGGCTTCCATACCGGCGCGCCGTTGACCAGCGAAAAGGCCGAGGCGCGTTTTGCCTTCACCGAGGCCGGCACCGCACTTTCCTCCTTCGGCCTCTTCGCATCAGGCACGCAGGAATATCCCGACCGCTCGACGACTGTTGTCATCGAACTCGCCGAACTCGAGGGCGGCCGCAGGCTGGCCCTGATGGGTCCGGGCATCCAGAGCGTGACGGAGATCGCGCCCATCGGCCTGCCGGAGACCTTCCTGCGGCTCTGGACCGAGAACCGTGCGCTCTTTCCGCGCGGCGTCGACATCGTGCTGACGGCGGGCAGGCGTTTCCTCTGCCTGCCGCGCACCACCAAGATCACAGCAACGGAGATCTGAGCGCATGTATGTTGCCGTCAAGGGTGGCGAGGCCGCCATCGCCAATGCACACCGCCTGCTCGCCGACCGCCGCCGCGGCGACCGTTCGCTGCCGGCGATCGGCATCGAACAGATCGTCGCGCAGCTGGCGCTCGCCGTCGATCGCGTCATGGCCGAGGCCTCGCTTTTCGACCGCACGCTCGCTGCACTTGCCATCCGCCAATCACGCGGCGACATGATCGAGGCGATCTTCCTGCTGCGCGCCTACCGCACGACGCTGCCGCGTTTCGGCTATTCCAGGCCGCTCGACACGGCTGATATGACGATCGAACGCCGCATCTCGGCGACCTACAAGGATCTGCCGGGCGGCCAGCTCCTCGGCCCGACCTTTGACTATACCCACCGCCTGCTCGATCCCACACTGCTTTCGGACGAGGCGGTCGAGACACCCGCTCAGCGTGCAGCCGAGACCGGCCGCGTCATGCGCGTCTCCGAAATCCTCGGCGAAGAGGGCCTGATCGAGGCCGACGGCGACATGCCTGAAGATCATGAGATCGGCGATCTGACCCGCGAGCCGATGGAATTCCCGATGACCCGCGATCTGCGCCTGCAGGCGCTTGCCCGTGGCGACGAGGGCTTCCTGCTGGCGCTCGGTTATTCCACCCAGCGCGGCTACGGCCGCAACCACCCCTTCACCGGTGAAATCCGCATCGGCGACGTCGAGGTGGAATTCGACGTGCCGGAACTCGGTTTCGCCGTCTCGCTCGGCACGATCCAGATCACCGAATGCCAGATGGTCAACCAGTTCAAGGGTTCGGCCAAGGCGCCGCCGCAATTCACCCGTGGCTATGGCCTGGTCTTCGGCCAGAGCGAGCGCAAGGCGATGGCGATGTCGCTGGTCGACCGGGCGCTTCGCGCCGAAGAGCTCGGCGAGGATATCACCGCGCCGGCACAGGACGAGGAATTTGTCATCTCGCACTCCGACAATGTCCAGGCGACGGGCTTCGTCGAGCACCTGAAGCTTCCGCATTATGTGGATTTCCAGGCCGAACTCGATCTCGTCCGCCGCATGCGCCGCGAATTCGAAGCCGCCCGCAACGGTGGCGAAGACATGAAGGAACCCGCCGAATGACCGATCTGGCCAGCTACAACTTCGCCTATCTCGACGAACAGACGAAGCGGATGATCCGCCGGGCCATCCTGAAGGCGATCGCCATTCCCGGCTACCAGGTGCCCTTCGCCTCGCGCGAAATGCCGATGCCCTACGGCTGGGGCACCGGCGGGGTGCAGGTGACGGCCTCGATCATCGGACCTGATGACGTGCTGAAGGTCATCGACCAGGGCGCCGACGATACGACCAACGCCGTTTCCATCCGCGCCTTCTTCGAGAAGGTCGCCAATGTCGCGGTGACGACGCATACCAAGGATGCGACGATCATCCAGACGCGCCACCGCATTCCCGAAGAAAAGCTCGGGGTCGGGCAGGTGCTCGTCTACCAGGTGCCGATCCCCGAGCCGCTGCGCTTCCTCGAGCCGCGCGAGACCGAGACGCGCAAGATGCACGCGCTCGAAGAATACGGTCTCATGCATGTGAAGCTCTACGAGGATATCGCCCATAACGGCCGCATCTCGCGGACTTACGCCTATCCGGTGAAGGTCCACGGCCGCTATGTCATGGACCCGTCGCCGACGCCGAAATTCGACAATCCGAAGATGCACATGTCGGACGCGCTGCAGCTCTTCGGCGCCGGACGCGAGAAGCGCATCTATGCGGTTCCGCCCTATACCGACGTCGTCAGCCTGGATTTCGAGGACTATCCCTTCGATATCCAACGTTTCGATAAACCCTGCGCCCTTTGCGGTGCGGAGGATGTCTATCTCGACGAAGTGGTTCTCGACGACAAGGGCGGGCGGATGTTCGTCTGCTCCGACACCGATCATTGCGAAGACCGCCGCGCGCACGGACATGCCGGCGAGATGCTGGCCCGGGAGGCTGCAGAATGAGCGATACGCCCCTCCTCAAAGTCCATGACGTTTCGAAATTCTACGGCAACCGCATCGGCTGCCGCGACGTCTCCTTCGAGCTCTGGCCCGGCGAAGTGCTGGCCATCGTCGGCGAGTCCGGCTCCGGCAAGACGACGCTGCTCAACTGCCTCTCCACCCGGTTGCTGCCGAGCACCGGCAGCGTCGAATATCACATGCGCGACGGCAGCTACCGCGACCTCTACCGCATGAACGAGGCCGAGCGGCGCTTCCTGATGCGCACCGATTGGGGCTTCGTGCACCAGAATCCGGCCGATGGCCTGCGCATGACCGTCTCAGCCGGCGCCAATGTTGGCGAACGGCTGATGGCGATCGGCGACCGGCACTACGGCAAGATCCGCGCTTCGGCGATCGACTGGCTCGAACGCGTCGAGATCGACGCCGACCGCATCGACGACCAGCCGCGCGCCTTTTCAGGCGGCATGCGCCAGCGCCTGCAGATCGCCCGCAACCTCGTCACCGGGCCGCGGCTCGTCTTCATGGACGAGCCGACCGGCGGCCTCGACGTCTCAGTGCAGGCGCGCCTGCTCGATCTGGTCCGCGGCCTCGTCAACGATCTCGGTCTCTCGGCCATCATCGTCACCCACGATCTCGCCGTCGCCCGCCTGCTCTCGCACCGGATGATGGTGATGAAGGACGGCTACGTCATCGAACACGGGCTTACCGACCGCGTGCTCGACGATCCGCGCGAACCCTACACGCAGTTGCTCGTCTCCTCGATCCTGCAGGTCTGAGGTCCTAAACCAAGGAAGAAGAAATCATGGCAACGCCCCTCGTCGTTTCCGAAGTCTCGAAGAGCTTCACCATGCATCTGCGCGACGGCATCAAGCTACCTGTCGTCTCCGATGTCGCCTTCTCGGTCGCATCGGGCGAATGCGTCGTGCTCGGTGGCCCATCGGGCATCGGCAAGAGCTCGCTGCTCAAGATGATCTACGGCAATTATGCCGTCGACACCGGCCAGATCCTCATCCGTCACAATGACCGCATCGTCGATCTCGCCTCCGCCGATCCGCGCACCGTGCTCAACGTCCGCCGCGATACGCTCGGCTATGTCAGCCAGTTCCTGCGCACCGTGCCGCGCGTCGCGGCGATCGACGTGGTTGCCGAACCGCTGGTGGCACGCGGCGAGGACGCCGTCACGGCGCGGGAAAAGGCGGGCGCCCTGCTTGCCGGGCTCAATCTGCCGGAAACGCTCTGGCAGCTTCCGCCCGCCACCTTCTCCGGCGGCGAGCAGCAACGCGTCAACATCGCGCGCGGCTTCATCACCGAGCATACGATCCTGCTTCTCGACGAACCCACAGCCTCGCTCGATGCCAGGAACCGTGCCGTCGTCGTCGGCATGATCGCGGAAAAGAAGAAGGCGGGGGTGGCCCTTCTCGGCATCTTCCACGACGAAGAGGTGCGCGAAGCCGTCGCCGACCGCATCCTCGACGTCCAGCAATTCTCACCGAGAAAGATCGCTGCATGAGCCGCAAACTGGGTATCGAGCCCTATTTTCATGAGACGGCGTCCGTCAGCGATTCCACCTTCGGGCGCTATACGGAGGTCTCTGAACGCTGCCGCATCAGCGAGGCCACGTTCGGCGACTATTCCTACATCATGCAGGACGGCTCCGTCTGGTGTGCGACGATCGGCAAGTTCGTCAATATCGCCGCCGCCGTGCGCATCAACGCCACCAACCATCCGACCTGGCGCGCGACGCTGCATCATTTCACCTATCGCGCCGCCGACTACTGGCCGGATGGCGACATGGAGACGGACTTCTTCGCCTGGCGGCGCGCAAACCGCGTGACGATCGGCAACGACGTCTGGATCGGCCACGGGGCGACCATTCTGCCGGGCGTCAACGTCGGCAACGGCGCGGTGATCGGAGCCGGCGCCGTCGTCTCGAAGGACGTCGCGCCCTATACGATCGTCGGCGGCGTGCCGGCAAAGCTCATCCGCGAGCGCTTTCCAGGAGAGGTCGGCGAACGGATGGACAGGCTTTCCTGGTGGGACTGGGAGCATGACCGGCTGCGCCAGGCGCTCCCGGATTTCCGCAACCTGAGCGCGGAAGATTTTCTGTCCCGTTACGGCGTTTAAACCCCCGATATAGGGGCGGAGAATTGTGACAGGACTTACACAAATATGACATGTGAGGTTCATCAAGCGGGACTAATGCGATGCTGACCAAGGCCTGGATCGCAAGGGAAGAGCATGATGTTCGAGCTGAAGAATGTCACACGTCGTTTCGGAAAAAAGCTCGCCGTCGATTCCGTCACGCTCGCCATTCCTCAGGGCCAGATGGTCGGCATCATCGGCCGCTCCGGCGCCGGCAAGTCGACGCTGCTGCGCATGATCAACCGCCTTCAGGAGCCGAGCTCCGGCTCCATTCATTTCGCCGGCGTCGAGGTCTCCGGGCTTCGCGGCCACGCGTTGCGCAATTGGCAGCGCGACTGCGCGATGATCTTCCAGCAGTTCAACCTGGTGCCGCGCCTCGACGTCCTCACCAATGTCATGCTTGGCCGCCTCAATCATCGCTCGACGCTTATGAGCCTGCTCAACATCTTCACTCGCGAGGAACGCGTGCGTGCCATCGCGGCTCTCGAACGCCTCGGCATCGAGCAGACGGCGCTGCAGGCAGCCGGCACGCTTTCCGGCGGCCAGCAGCAGCGCGTGGCGATCGCCCGCGCGCTGATGCAGAACCCGAAGATGGTTCTCGCCGACGAGCCGATCGCCTCGCTCGATCCGCTGAACGCCAAGATCGTCATGGATGCGCTGCGCGATATCAACGAGCGCGAGGGCATCACCGTCGTCACCAACCTTCACACGCTCGACACCGCCCGCAACTATTGTGAGCGCATCGTCGGCATGGCCGGCGGCCGCGTCGTCTTCGACGGCAAGCCCTCGGAGCTGACCGCCGAAGCGGTGAAGGAAATCTACGGGACGGACAAGGACGGCGCCGGCATCGACGAAACGGTGACCTCCACATCGATCAATATCGCCCCCGAGCGGGCAGACCATCAATCCGCCGGCACACAGCCGCTGGCGCTGGCCGGCCTCTGAGAGAGGCAGCCGCGATCGAGCGCCCGCGTCAAGGGCACACTTCTTCGTAACGGGAAGGCCGGGGACACCGGTCAATAGGAGAGAACATGTTGAAGAAAGCACTCTTTGCGGCAACGGCGCTCTTCGCGCTCGCCGGCGCTGCCCACACTGCAGACCTCAAGGAATTCCGCATCGGCATCCTCGGCGGCGAAAACGAAACCGACCGCCTGCGCAACTATGCCTGCCTTGCCGACCATCTGAAGCAGGAATTCGGCTTCGAGAAGGTTTCGCTCTTCCCGGCCGCCGACTATGACGGCGTGATCCAGGGCCTGCTCGGTGGCACGCTCGACTTCGCCGAACTCGGCGCCTCCGGCTACGCCGCCGTCTACATCAAGGATTCGAAGGCTGTCACGCCGATCCTGACGACGCAGCAGAAGGACGGCTCGACGGGTTATTACTCGATCGGCCTTGCTCTGAAGTCCTCCGGCATCAAGTCCATCAAGGACGCCAAGGGCAAGAAGCTCGGCTACGCCGATCCGGATTCCACCTCCGGCTACCTCGTTCCGCTGACGCAGATCCCGAAGGACACGGGCATGCCGAACGACAAGTTCTTCGCCTCGACCCAGTTCAACGGCGGTCACGAGAACAACCTTCTCGCTGCCTATGACGGCAAGGTCGACATTGCCGTCGACGATAGCTCGGGCATCGGCGACTTCAAGGACGGCTACACCTCCGGTACCTTCCGCAAGGAAGTCGACAAGGGCGCCGTCGATCCGAACAAGCTGGTCGAAGTATGGCGTTCGCCGCTGATCCCGAACGGCCCGCTCGTCGTTCGCAACGCTCTCGGCGAAGAGTGGCAGACGAAGCTTGCAGCCTTCTTCACGGCTCTGCCGGAGAAGGATCACAAGTGCTTCGCCGCTGTCGAAGGCGGCGATTACAAGGGCTACGCGCCTGTCAAGCACGACTTCTACAATGCCGTCGTCGACGTCCGTAAAGCTGCCATCGGCGGCTGATCGAGCCGTTTCGAATGGGGGCGGCCGGCGACGGCCGCCCTCTATCTTTTGTCTACGGCGCCGCGCGTCTTAGACGCGCAAAGGACGCCGTAGCACTTCGAATTGCTGCATAATTCTATCCTCAAATCGATTCCGATTTGGGGATAGAATTATGAAGTAGGCGAGGCGTTGATGACTATTGCCGATACACACCCGCACATGCAGAGCACCAAGGAGATCGGCACCGCCTGGGACCGGATGGTCGCCAAGCGCCGCTTCTATACCGTCCTCGGCCTGGTTATCCTGATTGCGGCTTTCGTCAGCTCCGTCCGCTTCGCCGACGAGAGCAATGCCGGCCATTTCTTCGACCGTCTGCCGCATCTCTTCGACTTTCTGAGCTGGCTCATCCCCAGGGATTGGCACGACGTCTGGCGCGCGCTGTTTGACATAGCGAGCGTCAACGACAAGGGCGGCGAGGAATTCAACTTCGACAGGGGCCGTGTCTACGTCTGGGGCGCCTTCTACATTCCCGAATATTTCGAGCTGATGATCGTCACCATCAACGTCGCGCTGATCTCGACGATCGTCGCCTTCGTCTTTGCCGTCCCATTGAGCTTCTTTGCTGCGCGCAACCTGACGAATTCATGGCCGTTGCGCATCTTCACCAAGCGGCTGATGGAGTTCCTGCGGGCCTTCCCTGAAATCGTCATTGCCGGGCTGTTTTCGGCGATCCTGTCGATCGGGCCGGTCGCCGCCATCATCGCCATCACCCTGCACACGATCGGCGCGCTCGGCAAGCTCTTCTACGAAGTGGCCGAAAATATCGACATGAAGCCTCACGAGGGTATGAAAGCCGTCGGCGCCAACTGGTGGGAACGCGTGCGCTTTGCCGCCCTGCCGCAAGTGCTGCCGAATTTCACCTCCTATGCGCTGCTGCGCCTTGAGATCAACGTGCGCGCCTCGACCATCATCGGCGCCGTCGGCGGTGGCGGGATCGGCGAGGAACTGAAGCTCTCGATTTCGCGCGGCTTCGGCGCCAAGACGGTAGCGCTCGTTCTGCTGCTGTTCGTGACGATCGTCGCCGTCGACCAGTTCTCCGCATGGCTGCGCCGCCGCCTCGTCGGCGAGCACGCCTTCCTCCTGCAACATTGAGGCCGCCATGACGGTGATCGACGCAAACCGCATGCATGAGATAGAAACGCGCTATCCGGAATATTTCCACCGGTCGTTCCGCCAGCGTTTCGGCGGGCTGATGATCCTCATCGCAACGCTGCTCTACAGCCTCTATGCCGTCTGGTTCTTCGACCTGCCCAAGCTTTTTGCCGAAGCCCATTGGGAGCGCGTCGGCATCTATCTCAGCCAATGGGTGAGCTACGACGTTCAGCCGGAATTCCGCATTGGGGATGACGGCTCGATCGACATCCGTTATCCGCGTTTCTCGCCGCTCGGCGACAATCCGCACCCGGACTGGCTGGTCAACAATCCCGACGGCAGCATCACCGTTTCGATCAGCGGCACCGGCGGCAGCGTCACCGTTTCGAAGAGCGAGACTATCGTCACCGCGCATGGCGTCAGCGTCCCGGTGGAAGTTTCGAGCGGCGCGCCGAAAGTCGTCGGACCGGTACCCGGCTGGATGACAGTCTATGATGACAACGTGCTGGCGGATCTCGGCTTTGCCGGCAATGTCAGCATCTCAGTCGACCGGGTGAAGATCCGCAAACGTTTCATCGGCTGGGCGAATTTCATCTTCGACACGCAATCATCCTTCTTCGACAAGCCGGTCGGCGAGGTCGTCGGCCTCATCGTCTCCGGTCCGCGCATCAAGCCCGACCAATCCAACCTGTCGCTCGCCTTCGACGATATCTGGAACAACAGCGAATGGCAGCACGGCGACGTCTGGACCAAGCTTTTCCAGACGATCGTCATGGCGTTCCTCGGAACGCTGCTCGGCTCGCTTACCGCCTTTCCGCTCGCCTTCCTGGCAGCGCGCAATATCACGCCGAACCGCTTGCTGAACCAGGTCCTGAAGCGCTTCTTCGATTTCCTGCGCTCGGTCGATATGCTGATCTGGGCGCTGTTCCTGACGCGCGCCTTCGGGCCCGGCCCGCTCGCCGGCAGCGGTGCGATCTTCCTCACCGAGACCGGCACGCTCGGCAAGCTCTATTCCGAAGGCCTCGAGAATATCGACAACAAGCCGCGGGAAGGCATCAAATCAACAGGCGCTCAGACCGTGCTCGTTCATCGTTATGGCATTATGCCGCAGATCGTTCCCGTCTTCGTCAGCCAGACGCTCTACCAATGGGAATCGAACGTGCGCGGCGCGACCATTATCGGCGCTGTCGGCGCCGGCGGCATCGGCCTCAAGCTGTGGGAGGCCATGCGCACCAACGCCAACTGGGAAAACGTCGCCTACATGGTCATTCTGATCCTGATTGTCGTCTTCATTTTCGACGCCGCCTCGAACGCGTTGCGCCACCGGCTGATGGGCACGAAAGCCCACTGATCCATCCATCAAAGCAGTGGCGCCGCTGCCGCCATCATCATTCTGTCACGGAAATCTTTTAGCCGGGAGCCTGCTTGCGGTTCGCCGCCAAATCACTGCACAGTGCCCTCCCCGTTTGGACGATCTCCAGGATAAAAGCCTTGCGCTACGCTCTCTATTTCTCGCCGCCGAAGGATGATCCCCTGACCGGCGCGGCCTCGCTCTGGCTCGGCCGCCATGCTTTCACCGGCGAGACCTACCCTGCACCGGAATATGAGCAACTGGGGGCGGCAGAACAGTTCGAGCTGACCGCCGACCCGCGCCGTTACGGCTTTCACGCCACGATCAAGGCGCCCTTTTCCCTCGCCTCCTCGGTCACCGAGGAGGATCTCATGACCGTTGCCGAGGATTTTGCCCAGCGCACGCAAGCCTTCGAGATTCCTGAGCTCGTGCTCGGCCAGCTCGGCCGTTTTTTTGCCCTCGTTCCCGGTTCACTTCATCAACCTCTTCAGGATTTCGCCGCGAAGGTGGTAAGGTCCTTCGAACCGTTCCGGGCAGCGCTTTCCGAGGCCGATATGGCGCGGCGCAATCCGGAGAAGCTCAGCGACAGCCAGCGCGCCCATCTGCAGCGCTGGGGTTATCCTTACGTCATGGAGGATTTCGGCTTTCACATGACGCTGAGCGGCCAAGTGCCCGAGACACGTGCTCAGGTGATGAAAGCGATCCTGACAGAGCGTTTTGCCGATTTCATCGGCCGGCCGCTTTCGATTTCCGGCCTTGCCGTCTTCATCGAGGAGACGCGCGATGCCCCGTTCAAAGTTCATTCCTGGCTGCCGCTTGCCGGCGCCAAAAGCTGAAAGACCTGACGACATGAGCAAAGAGACCGTGTTTTCCAACGCCCGCATCGTTCTCGAGGATGACATCCTCTTAGGCTCGATCCTCATCCGCGACGGGAAGATTGCCGACATCTCCGAGGGCAACTCGGTAGCCGGCGAAGATTTCGAAGGCGACTACGTCATTCCAGGCCTTGTCGAGCTGCACACCGATCATCTCGAAGGCCATTATCAACCGCGTCCCGGCATTCGCTGGAACAAGACCGCCGCAGTTCAAGCGCATGACGCCCAGATCGTCACGTCAGGCATCACGACGGTGTTCGACTGCCTGCGCATGGGTGCGGACGAGGACGGCGGCTTCGAACATGGCGAGATGCGCGAGATGGCGGACGCCATCCAATCGGCGGAGAAGGAAGGCAGGCTGCGCGCCGAGCACCTCATCCACCTTCGCTGCGAGGTCTCGGCCGACAACGTGCTCGAACACTTCGGCGATTTCGAAAACGACCGGCATGTGCGGCTCGTCTCGCTGATGGATCATGCGCCCGGCCAGCGTCAGTTCCAGACGATGGACCAATATATCTTCTACTACCAGAAGAAGCGGGGCCTGAGCGACGAGGCTTTCGCCCGTTTCGTTGCCAAGCGTCAGGCAGAATCGGCGCGCAATTCGACGCCGCATCGCAATGCCATCGCCAAGGTCTGCGCCGAGCGCGGCATCACCGTGGCTAGCCACGATGACGCGACGCTCTCGCATGTCGACGAGGCGATCGACAACGGTGTGCGCCTGGCCGAGTTCCCGACCAGTTTCGACGCCGCCCGGGCGTCGCACGAGCACGGCATGAGCGTGCTGATGGGCGCGCCGAACATCGTGCGCGGCAAATCCCATTCCGGCAACATCGCCGCCCGCGACCTTGCCGAGATGGGCGTGCTCGACGTGCTTTCCTCCGACTACGTGCCGCTCAGCCTGCTGCATGCGCCCTTCATTCTCGCCGATGAGGTGGAGAGCATCAGCCTGCCGAAGGCGATCGCCATGGTGACGTCGACGCCCGCCCGCACCGTCAGCCTCGACGATCGCGGCCGGATCGCAACCGGGCTGCGCGCCGATCTTGTCCGCGTCCATCGTTCGCACGGCGTGCCGGTGACACGCTCCGTCTGGCGCCAGGGACGCCGTGTCGCATGATGCCGCACGAACCCCACGCAGGAGCCGGTGCCGAGCGCGGCATCATGGTCGTTGTCGTCGGTCCGAGCGGTGCTGGCAAGGACACGCTGATGAACCTCGCCGCCCGGCGTTTTGCCGGCCGTGAGAACGTGCATTTCGTCCGCCGCGTCATCACCCGCCACCGCGATGCCGGCGGCGAGGACCATCTTTCCGTCTCCCTCCAAGGGTTTGCCGCCATGGAGCAATCAGGCTCCTTCGCCGTCTGGTGGGAAGCGCACGGCCTGAAATACGGTATTCCCGCCGAGGTCTCGGTGGCGCTGTCCAGAGGCCATGTCGTTGTCGCCAACGGCTCGCGCTCGGCGCTTCACCGCTTCCAGGCGGCCTTCCCGCGGCTGAAGGTCATCAACGTCACCGCCCGCCCCGAAGTGCTTGCCGGCCGGCTGGAGGCTCGCGGACGCGAGACGCATGAAGATATCATGGCCCGGCTCGCCCGCGGACCGCTGACGGTGCGCGGCGAATATGACGTGGTGGAGCTCGACAATAGCGGCTCGCTCGAAGAGGCCGAGCAGAAGATGATCGAGATCCTGGACGGATTGCTGACCAAGGCGCATTGACCAGGCTCGAGGGAAAAGGCATGCGCGCCATCAAAGTGGCCGACTACGATCCCTCTTGGCCACTGCTGTTTGACGAGATCAGCGCGGAGGTTTCCGCCTTGCTCGGTGACCGCCTGCTTTCCATCGATCATATCGGCAGCACATCAGTGCCTGGGCTGGCAGCCAAGCCGAAGATCGACCTTAATGCCGTGATGATATCCGACGAGTTCCTGCCGACGGCGATCGAGGTGGTGCGCGCTGCCGATTTCGTCTTCCACGGCGATACCGGAGAGCAACGATGGGCTTTCACCCGCGATCATAAAGCTTACGGCTTCAAGCTCTACCTTTGCGGACCCGACAATCGCGGACATCGGGAGCGCATTCTGTTTCGCGATTATCTCAGGGATCACCCCGAGAGAGCCACGGCCTATGCCGATCTGAAACGCCGGTTGGCCGCAGAGGCAGGCGGCGATTGGGATTTTTACACCGGCGGAAAGACCGCATTTGTCAGCGAGACGCTTCGGCTGGCTGCCTTGAGGACATGAAATGGAGTGCGCAGTGCACTCCATGCCATTGCCGATTAATCGCCGTCACCCCGTCCCGAGACGATCTCGCGCTTGCCGACATGGTTGGCCGGGCCGACGAGACCTTCCTTTTCCATGCGCTCCACCAGTGAGGCGGCGCGGTTGTAGCCGATGCCGAGGCGGCGTTGGATGTAGGACGTCGAGCACTTCTTGTCGCGCATGACGACCTTGACCGCCTGCTCGTAGAGTTCGTTGCCATCTTCCGAGGCCATGGCGCTCTTGTCGAAGACGGCGCCGGCTTCTTCCTCTTCCGTCTCTTCCTCCTCGTCGGCGGTGACGGTGTCGAGATATTCCGGGCGGCCCTGGGTCTTCAGATGGGCGACAACCTTTTCCACTTCGACATCCGAGACGAAAGGACCGTGGACGCGGGAAATCCGCCCGCCGCCCTGCATATGCAGCATATCTCCCTGACCGAGCAGCTGCTCGGCGCCCTGTTCGCCGAGAATGGTGCGGCTGTCGATCTTCGAGGTCACCTGGAAGGAGATACGGGTCGGGAAGTTTGCCTTGATCGTGCCGGTGATGACGTCGACCGACGGACGCTGTGTCGCCATGATCAAATGGATGCCGGCGGCGCGGGCCATCTGGGCGAGGCGCTGGATTGCCCCTTCGATGTCCTTGCCGGCGACCATCATCAGGTCGGCCATCTCGTCGACGATGACGACGATATAGGGCATCGGCGTCAGGTCCAGCGCCTGGCTTTCCTCGATCGGAACACCGGTGCCCTTATCGAAGCCGACCTGGACCATGACATGGATGGTCTCGCCCTTTTCGCGGGCCTGTGCCATGCGGTCGTTATAGCCATCGATATTGCGCACGCCGAGGCGCGACATCTTGCGATAGCGCTCCTCCATTTCGCGCACGGCCCATTTCAGCGCCATGACCGCCTTCTTCGGATCGGTGACGACGGGCGTCAGCAGATGCGGGATGCCGTCATAGACTGACAGTTCGAGCATCTTCGGGTCGACCATGATCAGGCGGCACTGTTCCGGCGTCATGCGGTAGAGCAGCGACAGGATCATCGTGTTGATGGCGACCGACTTGCCGGAGCCGGTGGTGCCGGCCACGAGCAGATGCGGCATCTTGGCGAGCTCGGCGATGACAGGCTCGCCGCCGATGGTTTTGCCGAGGCCGAGCGCCAGCTTGTAACCGCTCTTCTCGAAATCCTGGCTCTCGATCATCTCGCGGAAATAGACGGTTTCACGTGTCACATTCGGCAATTCGATGCCGATGACGTTGCGGCCGGGGACGACGGCCACGCGGGCCGAAAGCGCCGACATCGAGCGGGCGATATCATCGGCAAGGCCGATGACCCGCGACGATTTCACGCCCGGCGCCGGCTCGAATTCATAGAGGGTGACGACAGGACCGGGACGAACATGGATGATTTCGCCCTTGATGCCGAAATCTTCCAGCACGCTTTCCAGAAGCCCGGCATTCTGTTCCAGCGTCTCCTGCGACATGATCTCGCCGAGGCGTTCCGGCGGTTCCTGCAGCAGGGCACGCGGCGGGAATTGATAGCCGGATGCGTCGATCCTTTCGGGCCGCGCGGCCAGGCGCGGCGACGGCAGGACCGCGGCGACAGGCGGCGTGCGCTGCGGCGCTGGTGCTGCCTGAGGGGCTGATGCGATTTGAGGGGCTGGCGCGACCTGAGAGGTTGGCGCCGCCTGAGGTACGGGCGCGACCGGTGCCTCGACAGCGATGCGGCTGGGCCTTTCCAGGGACGGGGCGGCCGGAGGGCGCACGGCGACCTTTGCGGAGATCGCAGCGGGCTGCGGGAGCGGGCGGGAGGTGACGGGAGCAGGGGCCGACCGGCCAGGACGCCATTCCATGACCCGGAACAGCGACGTGATCGACTCGGGCGAGGTCTCGGTCTTCGGGAACAACACCAAGGCGGGCGCGCGAACCGGCACCTCTTCGAAGGCCATGACTTCCCAGAAGGCGAAATCGGAAATGGAGGAAAGCTCGGCTGTGGCACGGAAGGCCGGCACGATGGTCTCGTCAGCGAGCGGTGACTGCTGCAGTTCGACCCTGTGCGGTGCTGCGGAAATTTCGTCCGGCCCCGGCAGATAGATATCGAAGGGCACGTCGACGGCTACCGGCTCTATCCGTATCGCCTGCTGTCCAATCTGCGAATCATCGCGAACGGGCTCATTCGGCGCGCGCCGCCTGCTGATCAGCGTTTCCGGCGTACGGGTGAAACGGACATTCGGCGCGAGGGAAAAGTTACTCTGCCAGATGGGTGCCGCCGGCTTCTCCCCTGGGTTTTCCGCCGGAAGGTCCGTTTCAATCTCGCTGGAAAAATCTCCGGCATCCGTCAAATTGGTTCTGGGAAAACGCATGCGTCCGCTACTCACTCATGCTTTGCAAATTACGACCCTACCGGGATAGAAAAGGAAGGTTAATAAGTTCCTTCCTGCCGTATCGTTCCGATACGATCCCCTGGGATAAATCGCTGCACTTTCAATGAGTTCTGGCAGTGAGAAAAATCTTTGCCAATTTTGGGGAGCCGCTCTAAAGCGCGTCGCAATCTTTTGGATTCGCTCCTGGCGCTTTAGGCTTTATTTCCACGCATGTCGTTGTCGCAAAACCGCTGCACAGTTTTGCGCGACATGCCTTAGTGCGCCTCGTCCCAATTGGTGGCGGCGCGTGCATCGACCCTCAGCGGCACACGCATTTCCAGCGCCGGCATGGTGGCGTTTTCCATCACCGAGACGATGACCGGCATCGCCCTTTCGACATCCTCGTCCTCAACCTCGAAGATGAGTTCGTCGTGCACCTGCAGCAGCATGCGGACGCGATCGGCAAGGCCGACTTCAACAAGCGCCGGCTCTATCTTGATCATCGCCCGGCGGATGACGTCGGCAGCCGAACCCTGGATCGGCGCATTGATCGCCGCACGCTCGTTGAAGGCGCGCACGGATGGATTGGACGAGCGGATGTCGGGATAGTTGATGCGGCGACCGAAGATCGTTTCGACATAACCCTTGTCGCGCGCCATGGCCTTTCGGCTTTCCATATAGTCGCGGATGCCGGGGAAACGCTCGAAATATTTCTTGATATAGTCGCCGGCTTCCGAACGCTCGATCGAAAGCTGATTGGCAAGCCCGAAGGCCGAAATGCCGTAGATGATGCCGAAATTGATTGCCTTGGCGCGGCGGCGCACCTCGCCCGGCATGCCTTCCACCGGCACGCCGAACATTTCCGAAGCCGTCATGGCGTGGATGTCGACGCCATCTTCGAACGCCTTGGTCAGCTGCGGGATCTCGGCCACATGGGCAAGCACGCGCAGTTCGATCTGGCTGTAGTCGGCGGAGATCAGCTTGTGGCCAGGCGTCGAGATGAAGGCGGTGCGGATCTTGCGGCCTTCTGCGGTGCGCACCGGAATATTCTGCAGGTTCGGCTCGGAGGAGGACAGACGCCCCGTGGTCGTCGATGCCAGCGAATAGGAGGTGTGGACCCGCTTGGTCTCCGGATGGACATAGCCGGGAAGCGCGTCGGTATAGGTGGATTTCAGCTTGGTGACCTGGCGCCAGTCGACGATCTTGCGCGGCAGTTCGAAACCGGCGGCGGCCAGATCCTCGAGCACCTGCGCGGAGGTGGACCATTGGCCTGTCTTCGTCTTGCTGCCGCCGGAAAGGCCCATCTTGCCGAACAGGATATCGCCCAGCTGCTTCGGCGAGCCGATGTTGAAACGTTCGCCGGCCAGCACGTAGATCTCGTCCTCCAGCCTTGCTGCACCCTGGGCCAGCTCGCCGGAGAGCCGCGACAGGATCTGCCGGTCGACGGTGATGCCGCGCGCTTCCATACGCGCAAGCACGGGCAATAGCGGCCGCTCCAGCCGTTCATAGACGCTGGTCAGCCCTGCTGCCGCCAGCCGGGGCTTCAGTACCAGCCAGAGGCGCAGCGTCACGTCGGCATCTTCGGCGGCATAGTGGGTGGCGCGGTCGATGTCGACCAGATCGAAGGTGACATTCGCCTTGCCGCTGCCCGCCACGTCCTTGTACGGGATCGGTGTATGGCCGAGGAATTTTTCCGACAGCGGATCCATGCCATGCGCGCCGGTGCCGGCGTCGAGCACGTAGGAGATCAGCATTGTGTCGTCGAAACTCCTGGTCTCGATGCCGTAGCGCTTCAACAGCAGGTAGTCGTATTTCAGGTTCTGGGCGACCTTGAGAACCGATTCGTCCTCCAGCAATGCCTTCAGCCGCGGCAGGGCATCGCCAATCGGGATCTGGTTGTCGGCAAGGCCGCCGCCGAGCAGATCGCCGACGCCGTTCTTATGGACAAGCGGCACATAGGCGGCGCGGATCTTCGTACCGGTGGGATCGGCCGTATTGTCGGCGATCGCCAGCGAAAAGCCGACAAGTTCGGCCTGCATCGCATCCAGCGACGTGGTCTCGGTATCGAAAGCAACGAGGCCGGTAGCGCGCGCATCGGCAATCCATCGGTCGAGCGTCGCCAGGTCGCGGATCGTGACATAGGCCGAATGATCGAAGGGCAGCGTTGCAAAGGCCTCGGCCCGCGCCTTGGCAAGATCGGCGGGCGAAAAGGCGCCTTCGACCGCGCTCTTCGCCTTCGCGCGCGGCGTCACCGGCACGGATTCGCCCGAAACATCGGGGATGCCGCCGGCAACAGGCTCGGGCTCCGCGGCATCGAGATCCGGGCCGCGGGCCGTCTCGCCCCATTCGATGCGGACGGTCGCCGGTTCGATGGCGCTCGCATCGCAATCGCAGGCCTCGGCGACGCGGCGCGTCAGCGTGGTGAATTCCATCGTCTTCAGGAAGCCGATCAGCTTCGGGCCGTTCTGCGGTTCCAACACCAGCGCGTCGAGATCGAGATCGAGCGGCACATCGGTGCGCAAGCGCACCAGGTCGCGCGAGAGCCTGGCCATGTCGATATTGGCGAGGATCGTCTCGCGGCGTTTGACCTGCTTAATCTCGGTGACACGTTCGAGCAGCGTGTCGAGATCGCCGTATTCTTCGAGCAACTGGGCAGCGGTTTTCGGGCCGATGCCCGGAATGCCCGGAACGTTGTCGACGGAATCACCGGTCATGGCCTGCAGGTCGATCATCTTTTCCGGCGGCACACCCCATTTCTCGATGACATCGGGAATGCCGATCTGCTTGTCCTTCATGCTGTCATACATATGGACATTGGGGCTGACGAGCTGCATCAGATCCTTGTCGGAGGAGACGATGGTGACATCGGCGCCGGTTGCCTCGGCCTGGCGGGCATAGGTGGCGATAATGTCGTCGGCTTCGAAGCCTTCGGTCTCGATGCAGGGCAGATTGAAGGCGCGGGTCGCCTCTCTTATAAGGCCGAATTGCGGGATGAGCTCTTCCGGCGGGGCGGAGCGGTTCGCCTTATAGGCGTCGTAGAGATCCTTGCGAAACGTCTTGGCGGAATAATCGAAGATGACCGCAAGATGTGTCGGCGTCACACCGACATCGGTATTGCGCGCATCCCTCAGCAGCTTCCACAGCATGTTGCAGAAACCGGACACGGCGCCGATCGGCAGGCCGTCGGTCTTGCGGGTCAGCGGCGGCAATGCATGAAACGCCCGGAAGATGAATCCGGAACCATCGACTAGGAAGAGGTGATCGCCTTTTTTCATGCGTGCATGGATAGCGCGGGCATCGGACGAGGTCCATATAGAGTTCGGCATAAAGTTCGGCGCGCGAAAAGGATTATGGCGTTCGGAGCGTCACACAGCGCCGCGCGTCTTTTCGGACGCGCAAAGGACGCTGAGCACTTGGCGTTGCTGCATAATTTTATCCTTCCATCGATTCCGATCTCAGGAATTGTGCGGCAGCGATTCCAGCTCACCAAACTGTTACCGATTTGTAACGATCGCCCTCCCTTGAAAAACCACATTCTGAGCCACAAATCCATGTCACCGGCGCTTGATTGCGTCGCGGGTCTGATTACCGGCTTGTCCCCCGCCGCGTCAGGCTTGGACAAAGGCCTTATCCCCCTCTCCGGGCCTTTGTCCCCACTTTAAAGTCGCCATGGCCAACCTCCAGGCCATGGCGACTTTTGTTTTTTCGAGGCACTCGAAATTATCATCACGGCTTGCATGTTAAGGAGCATCGTATGCGATTTGCTGCATTGTCTCCGGCATGGTTTTGAGCCTAACTTGCAATCATGGGATTTAACCGCATGGATTCGGGAGCCTACCTTGCCAGCCAGCTGGCGAAGGGTTTTGCCCGCTCGCTGCACCAGCGCGCGGTCGGGCTTGGTTTTTCTCCGGGCCAGTTCCCCATCCTGCTGGAACTCTGGGCCGAGGACGGGCTGACCCAGAAACAGCTTCTCGAGCGGGTCGATATCGAGCAGGCGACCATGGCCAATACGCTTTCGCGCATGGTCCGCGACGGGCTGATCGAGCGCCGGCCGCATCCGTCCGACAAGCGGGCGCAACTGCTCTTCCTGACGCCGAGGGCGCGCGCCATGGAGGCCGAGGCGATCGAGACCGCGCGTGAGGCCGACCTTGCGCTGTTTAAAGGTTTCCGGGTTTTCGAGCGCGAGCTGACGCTCGAATATATCCGCCGGCTGCTGGAAAACGCCAAGGCGCTCTGACCGCTGCATAATTC